>JBDHVM010000007.1:0-16297 GCA_039809725.1 Peptostreptococcus sp. | reverse complement strand
GTCACTTATTTTTTTAAGATTATATTTTTCAGCAAAATCTTTCCTTACCATAAAAGCATATGTATTCTCAAATCCATATGATGGAAACCACACCATATTGTGTTTTTTATAATATCCCTCAATAACTTCTCTCATAGCTTTTTGAGGGTCAGTCGTTGGTGGCATCTGAAGTTCACCTGTTAGAGATGTCCCAGTATACATACATCCTGCAACGTTTGAATATCCGCCTTTTAACGTCTGAAATACCAGCGTAGTAGATCCCAAATTGTTTATTATATTTGTCTTTTCATCTTTAATATAGTGTTTTACCATTTGAGATATGACTTCTGAAAGAATCTGTCTTTCTGTAGTATTTCCTCCTGCTATTACTATGGCATTGTTCTTTGCATTACCTCCAAGCCCAGGAAGTGAGCACCCAGTCATACCAAAACACATAAGTATTATCAAAAGAGAAGTAAATGTTCTTTTTAAAATGTTTTGTTTCATTTTAATACACCTCCTCTTTCTCATTATTTTCTTTTATTACTCTCTGGTTACTGATTATCTCAGCATTTTTATTCACATTTTCATCATTGTATTTTTTATAAATGTTACTTTCACCTATTACACTTTCTTTCAACGAATCATTTATACTTTCATTTACTTCGTCCATAACTATAAATTTTTCATTGAGAGCTTTTTTTGCCGACTTATTTGAATTAGTCTTTGGTTCAACTTTTCTTTCTACTATCCCAAGTATTATATCAAAAATCAGTGCTATTATGGTTACTGGTATTGCTCCCATTATTATCATAGGCACATTGTATGTATTTAAACCTACAAAAATAAAATCTCCCAGCCCACCAGCACCTATATAAGATGCGAGTGTTGTCCAAGAAACGACATAGACCGCTGAAAGCCTAATTCCTGACATTATTACAGGTGCAGCAAGTGGAGCTTGAATACTCACTATTCTTTGCCAAAAAGTCATTCCCATTCCCTTTGCTGCGTCAAGTATACTACTGTTTACATTATCCATTCCAAGATATGTGTTTCTAAGAATTGGAAGAAGTGAGTATATGAAAATTGCAATTATAGCTGGTATCTTTCCCACTCCAAACAACGGTACCATCATAGCCAATAATGCCAGCGAAGGTATTGTTTGAAGTATTGATGCAACTGCAATTACAACTTTTGACATTTTTTTACTTTTTACTAGTATTACTCCAACGGGAACTGCTACAACGATCCCCAACACAAGTGCAAATAGAGAAATTATTAAATGCTCTCCTATTTTTAATAATAACTGGGATAGATTTTGAGATAAAAATTCAATCATAATTTATCCTCCTTATCCCTGTGTTTCTAAAGTGCTTTCTTCAGGTTTGTAGCCCTTCCAGAAGTTTTCGTAAACACAGTCAACTATTACTGCTCTTGTTATCAACCCCACCAACTCATTTTCATCATTTACGACAGGTAAATTTCTATATTGCAAGTCATTGATATAATACGTGGCATCTTTTACTTTTGTGTTGATATTTATCGAATGTACAGATTTCATTAAGTTCTTGATTTCTTTTTTCCTAATCATCTGATTTCTAAGGTCAAAAATATCAAGCAACCCTAAAAGCTTATTTTCATCGTCTACTACAAAAAGTGTATCCACTCGATTTTTATGCATAATATCTATGATTTTCATAGGGTCTTCATTTACATTTATTTTAATTGGATTTTTCATCATTACTTTTTCTACTGTATCATTGTTAAATTGAGCTTCACTTAGCCTATCTTCACCTATCATATTTCTAACAAAATCGTTTTTCGGATGAAGTAAAATATTTTCTAATGTATCAAATTGGACAATTTTACCCTTGTCCATTATTGCAATTTTATCACCCAATTTTATAGCTTCATCGATGTCATGAGTTACAGAAATAATAGTTTTTCCCAAATCAATCTGTATCTTTTTTACAAGTTTTTGAAGAGATTCCCTAGTAAGAGGATCAAGTGCTCCAAAAGGCTCGTCCATAAGAACTATATCTTGATTTGCTGCCAATGCTCTAATTACACCAATTCTCTGCTGTTGACCACCTGATAACTCTGAAGGATACCTATCTAAGAAGCTCCTCGGCAAATCAACTCTATCTATTAAAGACTCCGCTATCTCTCTCATTTTCTCTTCGGGCCATTTAAGTAATTTGGGTACCATAACTATATTTTGGTAAATAGTCATGTGTGGCATTAGACCTATTTGCTGTATTACGTAACCAATCTGCCTTCTTAAATCAACCTCATTATAATCCTTTACATTTTTTCCATCGATTATAACCTCGCCTTGAGTTGGCTCAATCATTCGGTTTATCATTCTCATACACGTAGTTTTTCCACTACCTGATGTTCCTATAAAACATATAAACTCTCCTTTATCAAATTTTATATTAATATCTTCCACTGCAAGTTTTCCATTTGGATATTTTTTTGAAACATTTTTAAACTCTATCATCACAATCACCCCTCAGCTTCATCTTAAAAATAATGAGTCTAATCTTTTTTTATTTCTGAACTTTCTTTCTGAATATATATTGGTCTATTTTTCACTTCTAGATAAGTTTTAGATAGGTATTGACCTAATACTCCTATGCTAAGTAGTTGTAGACCACCTAAAAAGAATATTGAACAAATAACAGTTGGAAATCCTTTTACAGCATCTCCAAATATAACTGCTTTTGCAAAGAAAATTATTAGAAGAACTGCTGATATCCCAAATGAAATAATCCCTAGAATACTTGAAGTTACAAGTGGTGCAGTTGAAAAAGAGATTATTCCTTCAAGCGAATACTTAAACAACTTATAAAAACTCCATTTGCTATCTCCCAGTTCCCTTTCAATATTTTCGTATGTAATACTGCAATTATTATATCCTACCCAGTTAAAAATTCCCTTTGTAAATCTATTACATTCACTCAAATCCAATACTGAATCGACAAACTGTCTAGTCATCATTCTATAATCGGTAGAATTTTGTTCGATCTTTGTGTCTGAAATAGAATTAATAAATTTATAGAAGTTTCTAGAAAGGAAACTTCTTACTTTACCTTCGCCTTTTCTATTTTCTCTAATTGCCCCAACACTGTCATAACCCTCATCTACAATCTTTTCAACCATATTATTTAAAAGGTCTGGAGGATGTTGAAGATCGGCGTCCATTAGAACAATTAAATCACCATAAGAGTTTTTTAATCCAGCATAGATAGCCGCTTCCTTTCCAAAATTTCTTGAAAAAGAAATATACCTAACTGATACATCTTTCTGTCTTAAATTTTTAATTTTCACTAAAGTCGTATCACTTGATCCGTCATCAATAAATACTATCTCGTACTTAGACAACTTTGTGTTTGATTTTAAAATCTCTGATACCACTTCGTGAAATTTATCTACGACCTGCTCTTCATTAAAGCAAGGTACAACAACTGACAAAAACATTTTTTCCTCCTGATTTAGCAATATGCCCATTTTATTTGATAATACCAAAAAGGTTTAAAAAAGACTTTAACCTAATTTGGCAATTTGTTCATTTTTAACAATTGCTCATTTTATTTGTTATATTTTTTAAATACAATTAATTTGCTAAAAATATAGTTTAGTATTACGACGATAACTGCAACTGCAATTTTTGATTCCTTACTTCCGAAACCAATCATATCCACCATTAAAAAAAGTGTAGCTGTTTCTATCACTCCAGATAAGAGCCTAGCACCAAAAAATAATATCAATTCTCTTACTACAGCATATATGCTAAAGTTCACTTTTTCAAAAACATAAATTCTATTTGTAACATATGCAAAAACAACTGATAAAAACCAAGCAATCATATTTGCAACTATGTAGTAAATTCCTAAAACCTCTATGCAGAAGAAATAAACCACGAAATTTACTAAAGTCGTCAATACTCCAAAAATAATATAATTTATTATCTCCTTATATCTTTTATATACATTCAATAATCTTTCCATTCATTACCTCTTTCAAATTACCGTTATCTTTATTTTACTATATAATTCATTTTTTAACAACTTTAGAAAAAAATATAACTGGTCATAATTTTCACTTACAATTATTTTTTAATGCTCAATAATTTTAAATGCTCAAATATCAAGCAAAACAACTGAAAAAATTTTTCTTATTATCAGAATTTTTATATTCTTAAAAATATTTTTAAAAAAAGATTGACATTTGTATAAAAAACTTGTAGTATTGTATTCAATAAGTTTTACAAAATATTATGACAGTGAAGAGAAGAGTACTTTTGAATTAACATTTACAGAGAGTTCGGGTGGGTGAAAGCGAACAATGTGAGGTCATTGGGAATATGGTCTTGGAGTCAAGCAGGCTGAGAATTTTATTTTAGGTTTGTTCGGGATTGCCCGTTACAGCAACTCGGTATAAGGCGTTAACGTCCGTACTGGTAGAGGTCAATATAGCGATATATTGATGAATAAAGGTGGTAACACGGCATAATACCCGTCCTTTGGATAACTATATCCATAGGGCGGTTTTTTTATTTGTAAAAACTGAAAAATAATCATAAAAATTTAAGGGGGAAAAGAAAATGATTGAAAAGAGAAATGAATTAGCACTAGAAAGTATATGTATACACGGAGGATATGAGCCTAAAAATGGTGAGTCTAGAATATTACCAATAGTTCAATCTACAACTTTTAAATACGACGATGCTGATGAAGTCGGAAAATTATTTGACCTGGAAGCTGAAGGACATATGTACAGTCGTATCAGTAACCCTACTGTAGAAGCATTAGAAAAAAAGGTTGCTGAACTTGAAGGTGGTGTCGGTGCACTGGCTACGTCTTCTGGACAATCTGCAACACTACTTGCCATACTTACAATTTGCAACTGCAACGAACATATACTATCACTTTCAAACTTGTATGGTGGTACATATACTCTATTTACATCAACGCTTAAAAAATTTGGAATCTCAGTGTCATTCGTTGATCCACGTGCGAGTGTAGAAGAAATTGAAAGTGCAATAAGACCTGAAACAAAGCTTATCTTTGGTGAAACAATAGGAAATCCAGGTCTTGATGTAATGGATATCGAGTTAATTGCAGATGTTGCCCACAAAAACGGACTACCTCTAATTATAGACAATACATTCCCTACTCCATACCTTTGTAGACCTTTTGACTTTGGTGCTGACATAGTTACACACTCAAGTACAAAGTACCTTGATGGTCATGCTACTTCAGTAGGTGGAATCATAGTTGATAGCGGTAAATTTGATTGGAATAACGGAAAATTCCCTCATTTAGTAGACAAAGATCCGAGCTATCATGGTCTTAGCTATACTGAAAAATTTGGAAACGCTGCATATATTACAAAAGCGAGAGTTGCATTTCTTAGAGATATAGGAAATACAATGAGTCCATTCAACGCATTTTTAACAAATTTAGGAGCTGAAACACTTGCAGTAAGAATGGATCGACACTGTGAAAACGCATTAAAACTTGCTCAGTTCTTAGAAAATCATGAAAAAGTAGCTTGGGTAAATTATCCATTATTAGAATCAAACTCAAACTATGAACTAGCGAAAAAATACCTACCTAAAGGAGCAAGTGGAGTAATTTCATTTGGAGTAAAAGGTGGTGCAGAAGCAGGCAAGAAATTCATTAACAGCGTAAAATTGGCAAGTTTGGTCGTTCATTTGGGAGATTTGAGAACACATGTACTGCACCCAGCAAGCATGACTCATAGACAGTTGACTGAAGAACAGCAAATTGCAGCAGGAGTAAAACCAGATGGTATAAGACTATCTGTAGGAATTGAATCAATAGATGACTTGATTGCTGACTTAGATGCAGCACTTAGAGCATAATTGAGTTTTAAATATTATAAGGAGGAACGCTATGCCGATTATATTTCCAAAAGACTTGCCAGCAAAGTCGGTTTTGACAAAAGAAAAAATATTTTTTATAGATGAATACAGGGCAACTCATCAAGATATTAGACCTTTAAAAATTGGTATTGTAAACTTGATGCCTGATAAAATAACAACTGAAACTCAACTATTAAGAGTACTTTCAAACTCACCTCTTCAAGTTGACGTTAGCTTGATAAATATGAAGAGTCATACAAGCAAAAATACAAATGAAGAGCATTTAGAAAAGTTTTATACTACATTTGAAGATATAAAAGAAAAAAACTTTGACGGTCTAATAATAACTGGAGCACCAATTGAAAAATTGGAATTTGAGGAAATTAGCTATTGGGATGAATTGAAAGAAATAATGGACTACGCAAAAGAGAAGGTCTTCTCTACCTTGTTTATCTGTTGGGCATCTCAGGCAGGGCTTTACCACTATTATGGAGTTCCAAAATATGAAATGGACAAAAAATTATTTGGTGTTTTTGAAAACGAAGTCGTAGCTGACTCACACCTTACAAAAGGATTTGACAACTACTTCTTTGCACCTCAATCAAGATACACATATTGTAAAGAAGATGATTTGAATAAAATTGATGACCTTGTAATAGTTGCAAAATCAGAAGATGCAGGAGTATATCTATCTGCTACAAAAGATCATAGACTTGTTTTTGTAACGGGTCATGGCGAATATGACGATCACACACTTGACTCTGAATATAAGAGAGATATTGGAAAAGGACTTGATACAGACAAGCCACAGAACTACTATAGAAATGAAGAAAAATGCGATGAAATCCATGTACGATGGAAAGCACATGCAAATTTACTTTTCTCTAATTGGCTAAATTACTGCGTATACCAAGAAACACCGTATAATATTGAAAATATAGAGAGAAAAGTTGTATCAAAATAAAAAAGTTGGTCATAAAGTAAAATAAAAAAGAACCTAAAAATAGGTTCTTTTTTATTTTACAACGTTTAATTTATTATAACAAGACAAATCTCAAGGAATTTTTAGCTTTAGCTAAAAATTCGACATAAGCGTTTCAACGATGCGAGATTTGCTCACCGCCTGAAGATCCAAAATGTACCCGCCACCTACACTTTGTTTAGAGGAGGGGGACATCTTCGCCGAGTTATATCCATAGTACAAAATAAAATGATAGATTAGTGTAAAAGAAAATGAAAACAAACCTCTTTTATAGTAATATATGTTGTATAATATATGTATACTTGAATGAATAGTCCACTTTTTCAACATTAGGAGGTGTTATTTTTGAAAAAACTATTAAAAAATACGCTTAACTGTACTCTTGTTAATTTACCTATTCTTTTATTTTTCGATATGGCTTATAAGATTTTCAGTTATTCTATTCTATACTCTATAAATAGCGATTTAATGAGCTTAATTCTTAAAACTTCTGGTATCCCTTATATTACTGCCGAGAATGTCAAGTATCTATTATTAAATCCAATTTCTATTTTTTTATGTATTTGTATAATTGTAATAACTGGACTTTCAGTATATTTTGAAATGGTTGCCCTATATGTATATTGTGAATTTGGATGGAACAATCAGCATATTTCAATAATAACTTTTATTAAGGAAACTTTTATCCATTGTAAAAAGCTTTTTAGTGTAGGTAATATTATATTCTTTTTGATTTTTACCTTTACATCTTTGTTGACTATGATTCCTTTTTCTCCTTACAATCTACAACGATTTGAAATACCAGAGTTTTTGATGGATTTTATCAAAAATAATAATACCCTATTTGCTATTTTTATTGTGATCTCTATTCTAGCAAATATTTTTTGTATACTTTTCATTTTTTTCTTTCCAAACGCTCTATTTTCTAGCAAATCTATTAAAAGTGCATGGAAAAATGGATTTAAAGTATTAAAAATTTCAGGATTTAGGGTTATTTTTGACGCAATAAAACTTGCTCTTGTTTTCTGTTTTTTTATTATATTAATTATTTCGTTGATTGTCTTTGGATTAGTCATTTTTTCGGTATTTAGGGGTAATAGTGATAATACAATCACTTCATTTACAACTTATTTTTATAGAACTCTTCCAGTGGTTGTTTTTGTAGTTAACATATTAGCTACCATTTGGTTATTTTCAATTACCATAACCTTATTTCATAAATTCGAAAACTTCAATAGTTACTTGGTAGATAAAAATTCAAAATCAATAAAATTTCACCGTATTAAAAAAGTATTTATATTTTTAATTGTTGTTATTTCTGTTTTGATGTTTAGTGAGAGTGAATTAGGTGGTATTTTTGTTTATGATGCTCAGTATAAACCTCAAATTGTCGCCCATAGAAGTGGTATTTTATCTACTCCTGAAAACACTATGTCGGCGCTGAATCACTCAATTTCAAGAAAAATTGATATGGTTGAAATTGACGTCCAAGAATTAAAAGATGGCACTCTTATTCTCTCACATGATGACAATTTTAATAGAATCTCTGGTATAAATAAAAATACTTGGGAAGTTGGTTATAATGAAGTGAAAAATTATGATGCTGGAAGTTGGTTTTCAGATAAATTTAAAGGCGAAAAATTTCCGAAGTTAGATGAATTTTTAAAACGCTCAAAGGGTAATATAAAGGTGATGATCGAACTGAAATATACAGGTTATGAGAAAAATTTAGTACCTCAGGTTATTTCTTTAATAGAAAAATATGATATGACCAAGCAATGTAGTATAGGTTCTTTAAACTTAAATATTCTGAAAGAAATAAAGAAAATAAATCCAAAAATAGAAACTGTCTACATAACACCTCTGATTTTTTCTGGTAATTATAATATAGGATTTGTTGACGCATTCAGTGTAGAAACATCTGCTATGACAAGAGAAATGGTTGCTAGTATGAAACTTAATTCAAAGAAGGTGTACGGCTGGACTGCAAACTCCGAGTCAACAATAAAGAAAAATTTACGCTGTCATGTCGATGGAATAGTTACAGACAATCCAGAGTTAGTTAGACAATTTGCTGCACAAACTTGGGATAAACTACTATTGGATATGCTGACTGAAACATTTTTTGGATCTAAATAGTACATTTAAAAAAGGAGAGTATAACTTATACTCTCCTTTTTGAATATATTGATTTTCGAAAATATTCTCTTTTCTTATTTTCCGATTGATAGTATTTTATAATCCCCATTTATATCCTGTATTAAGGAATATTGCATCATATTTTCGCCTTCTTCGTATATAAGACCTTTTCCTCCTTGATGTTTTACTTCAAAGAAAATTTCCAATACTATAGGATTTTTATACTCTTTAACTTCTCCATTTTTACCTTTTATTTTTATAGGATTTTTAATTACTTCTTGTTGTGAAGATGTCTTTGCTGCAATGAATTTATAACTTTTTATAATTTTATTGTTATTCTTAACCTCTTTCTTTATCGTATCTTTATCTATGAATTTTCCTAAGTGATAATATCCATCATCTCCTAAATAATCTTCTCCAATAGAATATATTTTATTTTTTTCATTCATATCAGCATAGACATATTTATAAGAATCTTCTGTGTTGAGACTGTTCACGTATCTAGATGCTACTTCAACAGGATTTTTCTTCCACAATTCACTGCTGCTAAGTATCTTATCTGAACTGTTTTCTTTACTGTCCTTTGCACACCCTACAAATGAAAACATAAAAGTAATAGCACAAAGTAAAATACTCATTTTTTTAATATTTTTATACATAAACTACCTCCTTAATATTATCCTGAATATAACATAAATATAAATATGTTGTCTATGATTTTCAGATACTTTATATTATTTTTGTGATTAAATATTAATATTTTTTCATGTAATTTTACCGCTTTTTACACACTTATGGCATCTTTGGATTTTTATGGGTGTATAATAGTGGATATTTGTTAAAACATATAAGAAAATATAAGTAGTAACAGCAATTTTAAGAGGGTATTACTTACTCTCTTATTCTAATAAAAAAATGGTTGCATTACAATTGCAGTATTTTCCCATTAAAAAAGGAAATACCAAATCTTCAAACTCAGTATTTCCAATCTATTCAATGTTTAATTTTATTATTTGGTGGAGGTGAGGGGATTCGAACCCCTGTCCGTAAGCCTATTCCTCGCTGCGTCTACATGCTTAGTCTACTCTTTTATTTTTTCAACTCCTTTGACACCGAGTGACAGGTTTCAAATTCGTCAAGCTCTAATGATTCTGCTGTTGGTCAGAGCATCCCAACAGGAGTTCCCTGCATAGATTGTGTCAGCTCTTAATCGGCAGGAGGACTAAGAGGGACAAGCAGCGCTTAGGCTGCTAGTAAAGTTTCTTCGTTTGCGTTTGTTTTAAATTTCCCCTGTTTTTACGTGACCCGGAGTAACACGACATGCTGCCTCAAGTTCCAAACCCACGTCGAAACCTTTACACCCCCGTTTAAAAAGCTACTGAAACTTTAATATACTTGTTACTTGACAATTATACTATATAAATAAGTTTAAAATCAATAGCTTTTAATTTAATTTACTTGCAATTTTCAAAACTCAAGTCTACATATTTCTTATTTCTCTTTCAATTCTCCTCTTTGCATCTTTTTTTGCAAGATCTTGTCGTTTATCGTAAAGCTTTTTACCTTTTGCTAAACCAAGCTCCAACTTTACCCTGCCATTTTTCAGATATACGCTAAGTGGAACTAATGAGTATCCCTTTATTGTAATTGCACCAATCAATTTTCTAATTTCATACTTGTGAAGTAATAATTTTCTCACTCTCAGAGGATCTGTATTGAATATATTTCCCTGTTCATATGGACTTATATGTACCTGTTTTAGAAATACTTCGCTATTATCTACAGTTGCATAACCCTCTTTTAAGTTTATTTTACCCTGTCTTATCGATTTTACTTCGGTTCCTTTTAACTCTATTCCACATTCGTATGTTTCTTCGATAAAATAGTCATGTCTTGCCTTCCTATTTTTTGCTAAAATTTTTATGCCTGCCACTATTTTCACCCCTACGTCTTCTCAAAATCAAATATGTAATAAATATTATTATCCCTATTGCCGATACAGTCGTACCTATTAGCTGGAAAGGTCTATTATAGTGGAATTTGATCTTGTGACTTCCTTTTTTTAGATTTATTGCCATAAATCCTGTGTTTGCTCTATATATTTTTGTTTCTTTACCATCTACACTTGCTGTCCATCCATCACTGTAAGGTATAGATATAAACAGCAGTTTATTGCTAGATACATCGATCATACCTTCAAATCCGTCTTTATATATCAACATATCCCTTAAATGATTTTCAGATAGCATCTTGCTCGCTCTTTCTACATCTGAAACTGGTCTACACTCAAGACTAATATTTTTTTGATTGAAGCTTCCCTCTTTTGAAAGGTTCAGTCTTATTTTTTTCTTTCCTTTTTCAGTATACCCTAAGTTTACGACTACTTCTTTTTCTCCAGAATACCAGTTCGAATCGGTTTTTGTGAAATTCAATGTAGTATTGTTATCACCTACTCCTAAAAATATTGTTTCATTATTTTTAAAAGTATCCACATCTTTAATTCTCATATAAAGTTCTCCATTATATGGCACATCAGCTTCTAGTTTATACCTTGTCGAGTTTTCTTTTTCAATCTTATATTCTATTGTACTTCTTCTCAAGTCAAACTCTCTCATTATTTCATGCGTTTCTTCCTTGACTCCAGCTATTTTTTCTTCTGTTATACAAGAATCTAACATCAATTCCTGTTTGTCGAGTTCCGAAAGTGTTCTTATCTTTGAAGATTCGATGTACTTATCATACGTAAATCCAAAAGGTATAAAATTTTTATTTATATAAATTCCTTTTACATCTGTGTTTGCAAATCCAAATGGAATTTTCGTATCACCTACATAGTATTTTACAGATAGTATTGAATTTAAAATTGCCCTATTATCAAAACTATTCACTTTCGTAACTGGAGATGCTTTACTATTTTTTATTTCTAGGTTAAATAATGAGTAGTATTTATTTTCTAAGCTATAGTACTCAGAGATTGTTGGGTATCCATAAACATCTGACATATTAACCATTTCTGGATTTGAATTATCTACTCTATCAAAACTATTTTTTGTTTTATCTGCTAAGTATTCTATCCCTTGGTCATTTCTCAGCGCAATTAATTTTTCATTCTTAACCAATGACTCATTGTTTACTGCGTTTCTTGCATAAAATACTATATTTGCTGATAATGCTAAGAACACTACTAACAATACTGTATTCTTTTTTGATTTTTCGTTTACTACAAAAAGTAGTACTATTAAAATTATCGCAATTATAACAGGTAAAATGTTTGTCAAAAAATTCATATTTACAATTGCCGAAATGTTTATTTTCATATCCTTAAACATAAAATAAGAATACGCAGTCAAATACAACGCCGTTATAATTGAGACCAATATTTTTTTAGATTTTGCCAAATTTATCAACTCATCAAATTGAGATACAAATATATAGCTCAACAATAATATCACTGCATAATTCCACCTGAAATTTGCATAAGAAAATCCGTTTAATGCACTCTGCAGTTTTGGAATTGAAATCAACAATAACATTAATATAAAAAGAATTTTTAATCTAATATTACCTCTGTTAATAAACAGGCATATTAATGTTAGAATCACTGCTATAGAAATGCCCAACAAAGCAAAATTGTCTGAGTGGGGAAATCTAAACAGGTTGACAAAGTAGCTGATAGCATCGCTCTTTTCTATTAGCAAAGGTATTTGCACCTTAGAATCTATATTTCTATAACTATTTAGGTATCCGTATGCCACTGGTATCAAAACTATTCCAGATATTAGTATAGATATTATATATGCTACAATTCCTCTTAAAAATATCGTTATACTCTTTCTTCCTCCATTTGTCCTAACTTCACCGATAATTAGAATAATTGCGTATACAAATGTTATAATCGCTATCATATAGGCAAAATAAAAGTTTACAACTAAAGAAAGTGCTGACATCAAAATAAAAAATACCACTTTATTTTTTATGATCAATCTATGTACACCAATAATCATTAACGGAAGCAGTATCATTGAATTGATAAAATACGGATGCATCATTCCAGCTGCCAAAGTAAAGTTTGAAAATACGTAGATTAATGAACCTACTACCGTCGCTCTTTTCCCCTTCTCAAAATAAAGGCACAAAAAAATAAATGAAAGTCCTGACAGGTACATCCTTAAAACCAATATGGAAGTATAAAGTGCTTCTGGATCTATTCTTTTACTCACGCCTAAAAGTAAATTTAAAGGATCTGTTATACCATAGTAGTGATATGTTGTCATAACATCTTGCCCAAGACCTATATTGAAATTAAACCTTTCTATCCCAGATGAAATATTCCTGAAAAAGCTGTAAAATAAATCCCTAATATAAAATTGTGTAGGATAATGTTGTAATAATGCATCAGCATTATACACTGTACTCAACCCATTTAAACTAAATATTATCAGTATTATTCCTATAAGTAAAATAAATCCAAGTGTATATGTAATATACACTTGGGGTTTATTATATTTTTTTCTATTCATTCTTTTTCTCCTCTATACTAGTGAGAAATTAGTGAGAAGTCGATTTCTTTTGCGTCTATATTGACATTTTCAACTTGAACTTTAACCTTACTTCCAAGTCTATGTACCTTGCCTGTGTTTTCTCCGACCAATGTCTGTGACTTTTCATTGTATCTGAATATATCTGGCAAAGAATGCAATTTTACTAATCCCTCTACTCCGTTACTCAACTCTACAAATATACCAAATGATGTGATTCCAGATATATGACCTTCAAACTCTTCTCCAATATAATCTTCCATATATACAGCTTTGTAATAATCGTCAACATCTCTTTCTGCTAAATCAGCTTTTCTCTCCTGAGTTGATGACTGAAAACTTACATACTCAAGAATATCCTCATAGTGTGCTTTTCTTTTATCAGAAAATTTGCCATCTAAATTTTCTTTTATTATTCTATGTATCTGTAAATCTGGATATCTTCTAATTGGTGATGTAAAATGACAGTAGTATTTTGCAGCTAAACCAAAATGTCCCAAACACTCAGGTGCATACCTTGCCTGTCTTAGCGATCTTAACATAATAGTACCGACTGCTTGCTTCTTTTCTTTATCATCAATAGAATCCAATACTCTTTGTAAATCACTAGGTCTAACATCACCTCTTGATATCGGCATTTTATAGCCAAGCTCATTTACAAAATTCCTTAGATTTGTCATTTTATCTTCATCTGGTTCTTCGTGAACTCTGTATACAAATGGTGTTTTCAACCAAAAGTAATGTTCTGCAATAGTTTCATTTGCAAGTAACATAAATTCCTCAATCAGCTTATTCGAAGTTCTTCTCTCATATGGCTCTATTGCAATTGGGACACCTTTTTCATCAAGTTTAATAAATGATTCAGGGAAATCAAAATCAATAGCACCTCTTTTTTGTCTTCTTTTTCTAAGTATTTTAGCAAGTTCGCCTGCATTCTTGAAGTTTTCAAGAAAATCTTTGTATTCTTCGCAAAGTTCAGGATCATTATTTTCTAAAATTTCACTGACCTTGTGATAAGTCATCCTTGCCTTTGAATTTATCACAGATTTTGCAATATCATATTTTACAACTTTTCCATTTGAAGGATCAACCTCCATTATACATGACAATGTAAGCCTATCAACGCCTGGATTTAATGAACAAATTCCGTTTGACAGTTCTTTTGGCAACATTGGAATCACCTTATCTACAAGGTAAACAGAAGTTGCTCTTTTTAAGGCCTCTCTATCTAGTGGAGAGTTTTCAGTTACATAATTTGTAACGTCTGCAATATGAACACCTAACTTGAAATTTCCATTTTCAAGTTTTATTACATTTACAGCGTCATCAAAGTCCTTTGAATCATCCCCATCAATTGTATATATCTGCTCTTTTCTTAAATCAAGTCTTCCAACTATATCACCTTCACTAATATGATCAGCAATACCTGTAGCTTGAGCTTGAACTTTTTCAGAAAATCCATCAGGTAGACCATGGCTTCTAACAATTGAGTCAATCTCAACAAATCTTTCACCCTTTTTACCAATAATTTCAACTATTTTTCCCTCTGGTTTTCTGGAATCGTCTGGCCATAAAGTCACTTCACATACTACTTTGTCATTATTCTTCGCACCACTAAAATAGTTTTTAGGAATAAATATATCCTGATCAAACTTCTTATTGTCAGGTATCACAAACCCAAAACTCTTATTTTCTTGAAAAACTCCGATTATTTCAGAATTAGCTCTATTTATTATTCGAATGATCACACCTTCCGAACGTCTTTCTTCAGTCGATGATTTTGTGATCTTTACTATTACTGTGTCACCATTGAACGCTCCATTTCTATCGCCTTCGCTGATAAAAGTATCTTTTCTATCATTTTCATACTCTACAAATCCAAACCCTCTTTTTGTAGATGCATACTTACCTATTTTCATTGAGTAGCTTTCTAGGTTTCCAACTTTTCCCTTCTTATTTATAAAAAGCTTTCCTTCACCAGATAATTCATCCAACAGTTCAAAGAATTCCTTCTGGTCATCTTCACTTTCTGCAAAAACATTCACCAACTCTTTCTTTGACATCGGTTTATACGACTCATCATTTAAAAGATTAATCAAACTTTCTCTTACATTTTCTGCTAACATGAATTTCGCCTCCCAAATTTATTTTCTAATTAAATTATACCACAATTGATAGCTTTCTGAATATATTAATAAAAAAATACCCCAAAAGGGGTATTTAGATATTCAAAATATCGATCATTTTATCGATTATTTTTATGTCTTTATTTTTTAGTAAACAAACCAGATTATTTCATAACCATAACTAATGCAATTGCATTAATAAAAAATAGTATAGAAACAATTTTTGTTATTTTATTTAAAAAAGCTTCTTTTCCCTTTGGCTTAAAATATGCCTGAGTAGAATTTTCTTCTAAAAATACCTGTGGCTGGTTTTGCTTACTTTGCTGTGGTAATACCACTATTATCATTATTATACTTAAAACTACCTGCACTGCCATTAATATATTTCCCACTGTATTGTATCCTCCTAAAATTTAACTGCTCTTTATTTATACATCTCAATTATCTCATTAATTGCTTCTAAAACTAATTCTTAAAAATTTTCACATTATCTCTTTAGATAAAACATAATTTTCTGTACTCGATCATTTTTTTGTACTCCATCTTTTTTTGTACTCGATCATTTTTTTGTACTCGATCTTTTTTTGTACTCGATCTTTTTTTGTACTCGATCATTTTTTTGTACTCAATCATTTTTTCT
>JBDHVM010000006.1:0-16316 GCA_039809725.1 Peptostreptococcus sp. | reverse complement strand
AAAACAGCAGAATGATATAAAACAGCAGAATGATATAAAACAGCAGAATGATATAAAACAGCAGAATGATATAAAATAGTAGAATGATATAAAATAGCAAAATGATATAAAACAACAGAATAAAATAAAAACAGTAGAATAGTATTAAAAATAAAAATAATAGCATAAATAGGCATACCTAATATAATCTTGTGATTTAATTGGGATGCTTATTTTTGTATAGAGATACTTAAAATGCCCTTACAAAATTAATGGCACGAAATTTGCTTTTATATGGTTAAAATATTATTTAGGAGGGAAAGTCATGAAGAAAAAAGCAAAGATAGGATCGTTTGGGGCTATTTTTGGAGTTGCAGCTGTTCTTTTCGGATCGCATGCAGGAGGAGGTTTTGCTACTGGAAATCAAGAAACTCAATACTATGTTCAGTTCGGTTGGACGGCTCCACTTACAGCAGTTCTTGCAATGGCACTACTTACAATTACTCTTAGAGAGGCGATTGTAATGTACAACAACAATGATTGCAAAAACTACAAGGAATTATTTACAGAACTTTGGAGACCACATGTAAAGCTTGAAATATTGTGGGAGATTTATTATTATCTGATGGTTATTATAGCGGTAGGAGCAGTAATTGCAGGTGCAGCAGCAGTATTTCAAACAATGGGGATACCATATGTGATATCCGTTTTAATCGTTGGTGTTGTTTTACTTCTTCTTACTATTTATGGTGCATTAGTGGTTTCAGGTGCAGCAGGGGTGATGTCAATAATTATAATGCTATGTTGTCTACTGATATTTATTACGGGTATTAAGATGAAGACTCCAGAAATAAGCAACATTCTTTCAAACAAAATTTTCTGGGGAGATAGTATGGTAAAACCATTTATTTTAATCTTTACATACGCAGGATTCCAATCAGTCGTTATACCTTCTTTAGCAGCAAGTTCAAGGGAATTATTAAAGAATGAAAAGCAAGCTACAGCAGCTATGGGCCTTTCTTTTGTAATGAACGCTGTTGCACTTTGTCTTGCAGTTACAATGCTTCTTGGTTGGTTTACTGAATTTAAGGCTGCAAATCAAATGACATTGCCTACACTTTTTGTTGCGAAACAGACTGGAAATGGATTGATTGCTCTTGCTTATCAGGTTTCACTTTTCTTATGCTTAATATCAACTGGTGTAACAACTATCTTTGGTATGGTGAATAGATTTGAAGATCATAAAAAGCTGATGTTTTTAAACTCAAAGACAAAGAGAAGAGTCTTTGTTGCTTGTTTGATTATGCTTATTGCTATGCTTATTTCTTTGACAGGTCTTAGCAATATAGTTAAGTATGGATACGGATACTGTGGTTATCTTGGAATAGTTGCAATTATTATACCTTTTTTAACAATTGGTGTTTACAAGAATAGAAAGTTTAAGAGAGAAAATCCAGATCATATCTGGCCTGCTCTAAAAGAAGAAATGAATGACAAATAAATTTGCATTTTGCAAAAGAGTGGAAAAATGCGAAAAAGATACTTTAGTTAGGTATTTTCAGAAAAAAGGGTTATAAATTAATATATTATTAACAATATATATACAAAATTAAGAGTACTCTTAGAAAAGATAGGTTTGATTTTAATCGAACCTATTTTTTTATGTTATATAATTCTCATTATGCAAAAAATTAGACTAAGAATAAACGGATAAAAAAGATTATTTTTGTAAAAAAATCAACTTTATTTTTTTTGTATTTATTTATTTGAGATATATAACTGTCAAAACTATGATATTTAGGGATTATCAATAAAATAAAAATAAAAAATGAATAGCGAAGTTTGTTAAGTGAAAAACTTGGCACGTAATTTGCAATAGTAAAGGTACGTGATTGAACGTAAGTTGCGTTCAAAATTTTGTATAAAATATTTTAGGAGGAATAGAAAATGTCAAAAAATGGATTACCATTAGAAGGTATTAGAGTAATCGAATATGCAAACTTTGTTGCAGCGCCAGTATGTGGTAGACTACTTGCAGATTGGGGAGCAGAAGTTATTAAAATTGAACCTACTTTCGGAGATTCAATGAGAGTGGTTGGTATTCAGTGGTGTTTCCCTGCAACTGAAGAAGAAAACCCTATGTTTGAAATAGAAAACTCTGGAAAGAAGGATATTGTTATAGATACTAACACTAAAGAAGGTGTTGAAATAATTTACAAATTACTTCAGGATGCAGATATTTTCCTAACTAATACAAGACAAAAAGCACTAGATAAGAGCGGATTAAACTATGAAGAAGTTAAAAAGAGAGCTCCTCATATAATCTACGCACATCTTTTAGGATATGGAGATAAAGGGCCAGCAAAGGATAACCCAGCGTTTGACTACACTGCATATTTTGCAAGAGGTGGAGTTGCGATGAGTTTAATGGAAAAGGGAACTTCTCCTTGTAACCCAGTTGCAGGTCTAGGTGATCACTATGCAGGTATGAGTTTAGCGGCAGGTATATTAGCAGCGCTACATAAGAGAAAAGATACAAAATCAGGTGAAAGAGTAACTGTATCATTATTCCATACTGCAGTATTTGGAATGGGTATAATGGTTTCTGCAGCTCATTATGGATATGAAATGCCAATAAGCCGTCGTCAACCACCAAACCCTCTAAACACAACATTCAAGTGTGCTGATGACAAGTGGCTACAGATAGCGTTCTTCCAGTATGACAAGTGGTTCCCTAACTTCTGTAATACTGTAATAGAAAGACCAGACTTAATTGGAAGTAAATACAGTACACTTAAGAGTGCAGTAAACTATGTTGAAGAATTTGTTATCATGATGGAAGAAGAATTTATCAAAAGACCAATAGATGAATGGTGTGATAGACTTCAAGCAGCAGGTATACCATATGAAAAATTGGCTACTCCAATAGATGTATTAAATGATGAACAGTGCTGGGCAAATGATTACCTAATCAAGCATACTTACGAAAATGGACACGAAGGCGTAATATTCAATACTCCTGTAATGTTTACTGAAAATGCAAGAGGCGAATATGTAAGAGCTCCTAAACTAGGTGAACATACTGCAGAAGTTTTAAAAGAAGTTGGTATCGAAGGCGAATCATTTGATAAATTGAAAGAAGCTGGAATAATTAAATAGTAATAAAATCTATTTAGTGAAATCAATGAGGAAATTAACTTAAGAATAAAAACGAGTTTATTCTTACAAAAAGTAAGATAATATTTTCTATATCAAGCAATAGTTCTATACAAAAGTGTAGATAAGAAAGTGTTTATTCTTACGATAAAACGAATGAAATCTTTAATAAACAATTTAACAATTTACAATGGAGGTGTTTTAAATGGAAGAGAAAAAAGATGCAAGAGTAGTTATAAACGATTTGCTTGCTGAACAATATGCAAATGCATTTAAAGCAAAAGAAGAAGGTAGACCAGTTGGTTGGGCAACTTCAGTTTTCCCACAAGAATTGGCTGAAATATTTGATCTAAACTTATTATATCCAGAAAACCACGCAGCAGGTGTGGCAGCGAAAAAAGAATCTTTAGAGTTATGTGAACTTGCAGAAGATCAGGGTTATTCAAATGACCTATGTGCATATGCGAGAACAAACTTTGGTTTATTATTAAAAGGAAAATCAGATACACTTCCTATGCCAGAACCAGATTTTCTATGTTGCTGTAACAACATCTGTAATGAGGTTATAAAATGGTATGAAAATATAGCAAAAGAAAGAAATATACCTCTAATAATGATAGATACTTCTTACAACTATGACTATGAAATTTCTGATAGTAGAGTAAAATATCTAAGAGGACAGTTTGAAGAAGCTATCAAGCAATTTGAGATAATTTCTGGAAAGAAATTTGATCCAAAGAGACTAGAAGAAGTAATGAAAATTTCATCTGAAAATGGAGAACTATGGAAGTATTCTATGAGTTTACCTCAAGGAAATTTCCCATCTCCAATGAACGGATTTGATCTTTTCACATATATGGCAGTAATAGTTTGTGCAAGAGGTAAGAAAGAAACTACTGAAGCATTTAAATTGTTAGTTGATTTCCTTGAAACAAATGCAGAAGAAAAGAAGAGTTCATTTAGAGGTGAAGAAAAGTATAGAATAATGATGGAAGGAATTCCATGCTGGCCTTATATAGGTTACAAGATGAAGTCATTAGCTAAGAAGGGAATAAACATGACAGGAAGCGTGTATCCTCATGCTTGGGCACTTCAGTATGAAGTAAACGATCTTGATGGAATGGCTAGAGCTTATAGTTCAATGTTTAATAATGTAAATATCGAAAAAATGGTAGAATACAGAGTTAACTCATTGGTTGAAGGCGACTGTGTAGGAGCTTTCTATCATATGAATAGAAGTTGTAAGTTGATGAGTTTCGTTCAATATGAAATGCAAAGAAGAGTTTATGAAAAGACTCAGATACCATATGCAGGATTTGACGGAGATCAAGCAGATCCAAGAAACTTTGCTGATGCACAGTTTGAAACAAGATTAGAAGGACTAGTAGAAGTAATGGATGAAAGAATGAAAAAGGGAGGAGTACAATAATGACTTTTAATGATATAATTTCAAGATTAGAGTATGTATCAAACAATCCAAAAGAAATGATGAAAGACTATTTGGATCAAGGTAATAAAGTTATTGGATGTCTTCCAGTTTATACACCTGAAGAAATAGTTCACGCAGCTGGAATGGTTCCAATGGGAATCTGGGGTGGAAACGTAGAACTTGACGGTGCAAAACAATATTTTCCAGCTTTTGCCTGTTCAATAATGCAGTCAATCCTTGAGTATGGATTAAAAGGAAGTTATGACGGATTATCAGCAGTGATTATTCCATGTATGTGTGACACATTGATTTGTATGACTCAGAACTGGAAATCAGGAGTAAAAGTTCCGATGATTCCTTTTGTTCATCCACAGAATAGAAAAATCCAAGCTGGTGTAGACTTCCTAGTTGACGAATACTCAGTTGTAAAGAAAAAACTAGAAGATATTTGTGGACATGAAATCACAGAAGAAGCTTTAGTAAAGAGTATAGATGTATACAACGAACACAGAACAACAATGAAAGAGTTTGTAGAGTTAGCTCCTGATTATCTAAACACAATCACACCTTATTTGAGAAATATAATAATTAAGAGTGGTCACTTTATGAAGAAGGAAGAACATACAGCTTTAGTAAAAGAGCTAATAGCATTATTAAAAGAAATGCCAAAAGAAAAATTTGATGGAAAGAAAGTCTTAGTAACAGGAATTATCCTTGATGATAAAGACCTTCTAGATGTATTTGAAGAACATAAGATAGCAATAGCTTATGACAACACTGCTCAAGAAAGCAGACAGTTTATGACATTAGTACCTGAAGGAAACAGTGCACTTGAGAGATTGGCAAAACAATGGTCAAATATCGAAGGATGTACACTTGCATACGACCCTCAGAAAAAGAGAGGTCAGATGATAATTGATGATGTAAAGAGATTAGGTTTAGACGGTGTAGTTTACGCACTTATGAAGTTCTGTGATCCAGAAGAATATGATTATCCAATCGTAAAATCTGAACTTGACGGAGCTGAAATACCACATCTTTATATAGAAATTGAACAGCAATCAAAAACTATTGAACAAATTAGAACAAGAATTCAAACATTCGCCGACATTTTGGCGTAAGTGAAAAAACTTTGGAGGTTAAAAATGATACTAAAAAAAGAGCATGAATTAGTAAAAAAATCAATATTGGATTTTTGCCAGCGTGAGTTATATGATACTGATTTAGCTGAAAAAATGGACAGAGAAGGCGTAGAAATGCCTAAGGAATTTATTGACAAACTATCTGAATATAAATTTGCTTGTCCGATAGTTCCAAGAGAATATGGTGGAGCAGGTGCAGACTATGTGTCTTATGCAATAATAATGGAAGAATTGTCAAGAGCAGATGCTTCTTGTGGAACATATGTAACAGCAGGAGCTTCGCTAGTTGCACTACCACTTGTAAACTTTGGTACACCAGAGCAGAAAGAAAAATACCTTAAACCTCTAGCTGAGGGAACAATGGTAGGTGCTTTTGGTCTTACAGAGCCAGGTGCAGGATCTGATGCCGGTGCTACTCAGACTACAGCAGTTCTTGAAGGTGACTACTACATTCTAAACGGTAGAAAGTGTTGGATTACTAATGGACCATTCTGTGATTTTGCAATTGTTTCTGCAGTTACAGAAAAAGGAAAAGGAACTAGAGGAATCTCTACTTTCATAGTTGAAACTAAGTGGGAAGGGTTCTCTCACGGTGCTCACGAAGACAAAATGGGTATTAGAGGAACAAGAACTTCTGATTTAATATTTGAAAATATGAAAATACCTAAAGAAAACCTACTTGGAAAATTAGGCAAGGGATTTGGAGTAATGATGAACACTCTTGAAGCAGGAAGAATAGGTGTTGCTGCTCAGGCTGTCGGAGTTGCTCAGAGTGCACTTGATGAAGCTATCAAGTATACAAAAGAAAGAGTTCAGTTTGGAAAGACTTTATCAAAATTCCAAAATACTCAGTTTACAATAGCTGACTTGGCTACAAAAATAGAAGCTGCAAGATTGTTAGTACATCATGCTGCAGAATTAAAAGACAACGGCCAGAGTCCAGCACTAGCATCTTCAATGGCTAAGTACTACGCTGCTGAAGTAGCAAATGAAGTAGCTTATAAAGCACTACAATTACATGGTGGATATGGATATGTTAAGGATTACAGAATAGAAAGAATCTATCGTGATGCGAGAATACTTTCAATTTATGAAGGTACTTCACAAGTTCAGCAAATAGTTATAGCAGGACAATTATTAAAGTAGAGGATGGTGTAAATTTTGAAGGTTATAGTATGCGTAAAACAAGTACCAGATACAACAGAGGTTAAGATAGACAAAGAAACTAATACACTGATAAGAGAAGGTGTTCCAAGTATATTAAATCCTGACGATGCAAACGCATTAGAGCAGGCATTAGAATTCAAAGAAAAATATGAAGATGTTCATATTACAGTATTATCAATGGGACCTCCACAGGCAGATGTAATGCTAAGAGAGTGTTTAGCAATGGGCGCTGATGACGCTATTTTACTAAGTGATAGAGCTTTTGGTGGATCTGACACATGGGCTACATCAAATGCACTTGCTGCAGCAATAAGAAAAGTAGGTGACTATGATCTTATACTAGCGGGAAGACAGGCGATAGATGGAGATACAGCTCAGGTTGGACCTCAGATTTCAGAAAAACTAGGTATACCTCAGGTAACATATGTTGAAGATCTTGACATAAAAGGAAATACTTTGACAGTAAAGAGACAGTTAGAAGATGGATATGAAATGATTGAAATTCAGATGCCAGCACTTTTAACAGCTGTTAAGGAACTTAACGAACCAAGACATATGTACATAGACAAAATATTTGATGCTTATAAGAAGGATATCACAGTACTTTCAATAAATGATGTAGACATTACTACTGCAGAAGTAGGACTTAAAGCATCACCAACAAGAGTATTTAGATCTTTCACTCCTGAAGTAAAGGGTCAGGGCGTTATTTTAGAAGGAACTGATAAAGAAGTTGCATCTAAATTGGTAAACGAGTTTAAGAAAGCACACATTATATAGTGAATAGTTTTTAAGGAGCATATTAATTATGGAGAGACAGGATATAAATCAGTACAAAGACATTTGGGTTTTTGCTGAACAGAGACAAGGAAAACTTACACCAGTTGTTATAGAACTACTTGGCGAAGGAAAAAAGTTAGCTGATGTTAAAGGAATTAAGCTAAATGCTATACTACTTGGTAAGGATGTTGATCATATAACTACAGAACTTATAGCACATGGTGCAGAAAAAGTTTATGTAGCAGATGATGAACTTTTAAAGAATTACACAACTGATGGATATACAAAAGTTATAGTTGACGCTATAGACGAATTCAAGCCTGAAATAGTATTAGTTGGTGCGACTCATATAGGTAGGGATTTAGCTCCTAGAATAGCATCAAGACTAAACACTGGTCTTACAGCTGACTGTACAAAACTAGAAATAGACGAAGAAGACGGAAAGATTAAGCAGACTAGACCTGCATTTGGTGGAAATATAATGGCTACAATCATATGCCCAGACTCTAGACCTCAGATGTCTACAGTTAGACCTGGTGTTATGGACAAGGCTGTTAGAAATGATGCGAATAAAGGTGAAGTTCATAAACTAAACATAGATTTAAAAGAGACTGATATCAGAACAAAGGTATTAGAAATAGTTAAATCTGCTCATGAAAAAGTATCTCTTACTGACGCTGAAATAATAGTTTCAGGTGGTAAGGGTCTAGGAACTCCTGATGGATTCAAGCTAATTGAAGAGTTTGCAAACAAACTAAACGGTGTTGTAGGTTCATCAAGAGCAGCAGTAGATGCAGGTTGGATAGATAGATCTCATCAGGTTGGACAAACAGGAGTAACTGTAAAACCAACACTTTATATAGCTTGTGGTATATCTGGAGCTATTCAGCATTTAGCTGGTATGAAAGATTCAGACACAATAGTTGCTATAAACAAAGATCCAGATGCACCAATATTCAATGTAGCTGACTTTGGAATAGTAGGCGACTTATATAAAGTTATTCCAGAAATAATGGATGCAATTGATTCACTAAATAAGTAGTAGAATATCAAAAATCACAAGTGTGCACATTCTTTGTATTTGTATGGAAGCAATACAAAATGTGCACATATTGTGTCCGATAAAATAACTATCAATTAATCTAAGTATTATTTAGAGCAGAAAACAATTAAACAATTAAATGTGAAATTTTATTATGTGTTATATAGGAGGCAGAAATGAGAATTTTAGCGTATCACGTTCAACCATATGAAGAAGTGGCATTTGAAAAATGGGCGAAGGAAAATAATATTGAAGTAGTAGTAGATCATGGACTTATAACAGCAGAGTCAATTGAAAAAGCTAAAGATTTTGATGGTATAACTACTCAGCAAGTTATACCAGTAAAAGAAGAAGCTATATTTAAGAAAATGGAAGAATACGGTATTAAACAAATATCTTCAAGAACAGCTGGTGTTGACATGTTTGATTTAGAATTAGCTAAACAGCATGGAGTGGCAATAACAAACGTTCCTAGATATTCACCAAATGCAATAGCAGAACTTGCAGTATCACACGCTATGCAGCTACTTAGAAATGTAAAACATATTGAAAGTGCAATGCAAAAAGGTGATTTTACTTGGAATAAAAATCTTATTTCAAAAGAAATAAGAAGCTGTACAGTAGGTATAGTTGGTACAGGTAGAATAGGTCTTACTGCAGCTAAGTTATTTAAGGGACTTGGAGCTACAATAATAGGATATGATAAGATAAAAAATCCTGATGCTGACGGTATATTAGAATACAGAGAAGATTTAGACGATCTTTTAAAAGAAGCAGATGTAGTTTCTCTACATTTACCATTGTTTGAAGATACATACCATCTAATAAATAAAGATAATATTAAACTTATGAAAAAACACGCAATTCTTATCAATACAGGAAGAGGAGCACTTCTTAACATAGATGATCTTATTGAAGCTCTTGAAGAAGGACAAATAGCAGGGGCTGGTATAGACGTATTAGAGTGTGAAACAATGTATGTAAATCAGAATGTTGACTCTGAAAAACTTTGTGGAACTTGCGTAGAAAAGCTTATGGGAATGAACAATGTTGTTTTAACAGGTCACTTTGCATTCTTTACAGAAACTGCAGTAGACAATATGGTTTCTACTGCCCTAGATAACATAAAATTCCAAGTTGAAACAGGGAAATTACAAAATTCAACAAATATGTAGTTAATTAGCAATATAGTATAAAGGGTTGTAATAAAAGATCTCTAAAGAGGTCACTGACGAAAATATGACCTTCTTAAAATTTTGACATATTGTCGATAGAAAATGCACGTCGGTTTATCCGACGTGTATTTTCATGTGTTCAAATCAATTATGGAAGAAAAGGAATATTAATGGTATAATTATTTGGTGACCTTATTTATGTAAATAAGGTGCTGACATAGAGGGAAATAATTATAAATACTAATTAAAAGAAATTTTGAAGTATTTATAGGAGAGTAATATTTTGATAGTATTATTTTGATAGTAATATAAAATAGGTGTAATAAGTAAATTAGTGGAGGTAGTATGAGTAATATTCACGAGTATAAAAGTATTTGTAGCGACATTGAGTCCAAAGTAAGAGAGTTAGGTGTTTCTCTTTGACTTGGATAGTCTAAGAGCAAGGCAAGCAGATATAAATTTAATGATGGAAGAACAGGGGTTTTGGGAATCTAATGATTCTATAAATTCGATCTTACAAGAAAATAAAAAAATAAAAAACACTCTAGACCAATTCACAGAACTTGAATCGCTATATGAGGATATAGAAGTGCTCATAGAGCTGGGCGATGAATCGAGTGACCAAATTGAAATTGAGGATATTGAAAAAAGTTTGGAGTCAGAAATATCAATTATTCAAGAAAAAATCGAATCTATGAGAATGGAGATGATGTTTTCGGGTGAATATGACAAAAATAGTGCTATTCTGTCGATTAACCCAGGTACAGGAGGTCTTGACGCACAGGATTGGGCGCAGATGATTTTAAGGATGTATATTAGATGGTCTGAAGCAAGGTCATATACAGTTAAGCTTTTAGATCTGATCTCTGATACAGAAGCAGGAATAAAAACAGCAACCATATTGGTTAAGGGTGATAATGCATATGGTTTTTTGAAATCTGAAAAAGGAGTGCATAGATTGGTTAGAATGTCACCGTTCGATTCATCGGGCAAAAGGCACACATCATTTGCATCGGTTGATGTAACTCCAGAGTTAGACGACGATATCGAGGTTGAAATCAATTCAGTAGATTTAAAAATTGATACCTATAGAGCTTCTGGAGCTGGTGGACAACATATTAACACCACTGATTCTGCAGTTAGAATAACTCACCTACCAACTGGAATCGTTGTTCAGTGCCAGAATGAAAGAAGTCAACATACAAATAGGGATGTCGCTATGAAGTTATTGAAGGCTAAGTTGATTCAGCTTAAAGAAGAAGAAAATAAAGAAAAAATAGAGGATTTACAAGGGAAATACTCACAGATAACTTGGGGTAGCCAGATTAGATCCTATGTTTTTCAACCATATAAATTAGTAAAAGATCATCGAACTAATTGTGAAAATGCGAATGTAGATGCAGTTATGGATGGTAAGATAGATAGTTTTATCTTTGAGTATTTGAAAAAAACAAATAGGTAATGGTTTTAAGAGAGGAATAAAGATGGATATTAACAAGATTTTAATGAGTGAACTCAATTTAAAGGTTTCTCAGGTTGAAAATACTATCAAATTAATTGATGGTGGTGACACGATACCTTTCATTGCAAGGTACAGAAAAGAAATGACAGGTGAAATGAGCGATGTTCAATTGAGAGAGTTTTATGAAAGGCTTGTTTATTTAAGAAACTTAGAGGCGAGAAAAGAAGACATACAAAGGCTAATTGAAGAACAAGGTAAACTAACAGATGAAATAGTAAAAGCGCTTGATAGTGCGAAGACACTTCAAGAGGCAGAGGATATATATGCACCATATAAGCAAAAAAAGAGAACAAGAGCGACAATTGCAAAAGAAAGAGGGCTTGAACCTCTTTCGTTGATGATATTACTTACAAAAAAACTTGATATTGAAAATGAAGCAAAAAAATTTATTGATTTAGAAAAAGATGTAGAGGATATCGAGACTGCAATTGCTGGTGCAAAAGATATTTTAGCCGAGGTAATGAGTGATGATGCAGGAATAAGAAAATTTCTTAGAGAAGAATTTTTAAAGCGAGGAGTAATAAACTCAAGAGCAAAGTCAGAAGAAGATTCAGTATATAGAATGTATTATGAGTTTGAAGAAAAAGTGAGAGATATTCTTCCTCACAGAGTTCTTGCAATAAATAGAGGTGAAAAAGAAGGTTTTTTAACTGTAAAATTAGTAGGAGACGACGAAGCATTTATTGAAAACATTGCTAGCAGATTTATTAATGATAAAAATGAAGGAAACGAGAGTATCATTAACGAAATAGCTATAGATTCATATAAAAGGCTTATTTTTCCAGCTATTGAAAGAGAAGTTAGAAATCATTTAAGTGAAATAGCACAAGAGCGTGCGATTAAAGTATTTGGTAACAACTTAAACGGGCTTTTACTTCAACCTCCTGTAAAAGAAGTTGTTGTAATGGGATTTGATCCAGCATATAGAACTGGATGCAAAATTGCAGTAGTTGATAAGAATGGAAAGCTGATTGATTTTACTACAGTATATCCAACAAAGCCGCAAAATAAGGTTGATGAAGCAAAAAAAATTCTAAAAGATATGATTAATAAACATTCAGTAGATATTATCTCGATAGGAAACGGCACTGCATCAAGGGAGTCAGAACAATTTGTTGCCATGATGATATCAGAAATACAAAGGCCTATATCTTATGTGATTGTAAATGAAGCTGGTGCTTCAGTATATTCAGCATCAAAACTGGCAAATGAAGAACATCCAGATATAAATGTATCGATTAGGGGGGCTATCTCCATAGCGAGAAGGCTTCAAGATCCTATGGCTGAGTTGGTAAAAATTGAACCAAAGAGCATTGGTGTTGGTCAGTATCAGCATGATGTCAATGAGAAGAGGTTGACAGAGGTATTAGATGGTGTAGTTGAGGACTCTGTTAATAAAATAGGGGTAGACGTCAATACAGCTTCATATTCTCTATTATCTCATGTAGCAGGTATCTCAAGTGGTGTTGCAAAAAATATTGTCGACTATAGAAATGAGAACGGTGAGTTTAAGGTAATAGATGAACTTAAAAAAGTTAAGAGACTTGGTCCTGCTGCATTTAAACAGTCTGCTGGATTTTTAAGAATACCTTATGCTAAAAACCCTCTTGATAATACAGGTGTGCATCCAGAATCATATAAAGCGTGTAATGAACTTTTGAATGTACTAGGGTATTCGCTTGAAGATATTGAAAAAGAAAATGTTGGAGATATTGACAAAAGAGTGAAAGAGTATGGGATTGTAAATCTCTCAAGAGAGTTAGAAATTGGAGAGGCAACTCTTAAAGATATTGTAGAGGAAATAAAAAAACCAGGAAGAGATATCAGAGAAAGTGGGATGAAACCTATACTTAGAACTGATGTAATGAAACTTGAAGATTTAGAAGAGGATAAGTTACTTACTGGAACTGTAAGAAATGTTGTGGATTTTGGCGCTTTTATAGATATTGGAATAAAAAATGATGGCCTTGTACATATTTCGCAAATTTCTGAGAAGAGAATAAAAAATCCTTCTGACGTTCTGACAGTTGGTGATATCGTAAACGTAAAAGTAATAGGAATTGACACAGAAAAAGGAAAAGTATCACTTTCTATGAAGAGAGTAAAACAATAAAAAATATATTGACAAAATACAGACAAAAGTCTATAATCAAGGTATATAAAATAAAAATCTTCGGGGGTGGGTGAAATTCCCTACCGGCGGTGATAGCCCGCGAGCGAAAGCTGACTTGGTGAAATTCCAAGGCCGACAGTAAAGTCTGGATGTGAGAAGTGTTATTTTACAATTATTAAATTGTAATCGAATCCCGAAGTTTATCTTCGGGATTTTTTATTATGTTTCCCCTCGGAATAATTGGAGGTAAATAATGGAGAAGGTAAGTACAATGAAAATGAAAAAAAGAGTATCGACAAGAGTTTTGGTGAAAGTAGCTCTATTATCAGCAATATCATTTATATTAATGTTTTTAGAGATGCCTATACCAGGGTTATTTCCTGATTTTCTAAAAATAGACATATCAGATATTCCAGCCTTAGTTGCAGGGCTGGCACTAGGACCATTTGCAGGATTTAGTGTGGAAGTAATTAAAAACTTTTTGCATATGATTACTGCAACGACTACTGGTGGTGTTGGTGAGTTGGCAAATATAGTAGTAGGAAGTTCTTTTGTAATGACATCTGCTATTTTGTATAGAAAAAAAATGGATTTCAAAGGACTAATAAAGAGTTTGATAATGGGTACAATCGCTATGGTTATCATAGGTTCTGTCGTAAATTATTTCTTCTTGTTACCGTTTTATGGAAAGTTAATGGGAATGGAAGCAATCATTGGTATAGGAAAAGCAGTCAATCCAAATGTAAAAGACTTGTTCACATTCGTACTTTGGTTTATTGCACCATTTAATTTGATAAAGGGAATTATGATAACATTAATGACAATTCCACTATATAAAAAGATGGAAAAATTCCTAAAGAGCAATAATTAACAAATAAATATTACTGATCACTTAAAATGTTCATATTTTTGAATCTATCATCAATATGAACATTTTATTATTTTTTTAGGAAAACAATACCATAATTCAATAAATGTGATAAAATATAGGTTGAAGGAAATTTTATACACATTTTGAAAATATAAGGATAGGAGAAAATAATATGATTAATCAGGATTATTTTGTAAACTTAGCTAAGGAAAGAACAGGAAATGAGATTCAGACAGTTGCAGTTGCAGCGCCACATGATTCTGCAACATTGGAATCTTTGAGAAATGCAGTTGATTTAGGATTCGTAAAGGCAATTCTAGTAGGTGATGAGAAGCTTATTCAAGAAGCGGCTGCAGAGGTGAATTTAAACATCAGTGATATGGAAATTGTGCACGCAGATGATTTAGCTGATGCTGCTCAAAAATCTGTTGATCAAGTTAGAGAAGGTAAGGCTAGTTTAATAATGAAGGGTCTTATAGATACTTCAGTTATTTTAAAGGCAGTTGTAAAGAAAGAAAATGAGTTAAGAACAGGAAAGACATTGAGTTACGTTGGAGTAATGTTCAAAGAAGGATATGAAAAGTACTACCTAACTTCTGATGGCGCAATGCTAATAGCTCCAGATTTAGAACAGAAAAAAGGTATAATTGAAAATGCTGTAGAAGTTGCTCATGCTTTAGGTAATGAAGAACCTAAGGTTGCAATGATATGCGCAAAAGAAAAATATTATGAAAAAATGCCAGCTACAGTAGATGCATCTGCTCTTCAGAAGATGAACCAAGATGGAGAAATCAAAGGTTGTATAGTAAGTGGTCCACTTCAGATAGATAATGCTGTAGACAAACACGCTGCAGAAGTAAAGGGTGTAGACGATCCAGTTGCAGGTGATGCTGACGTATTAATCGTATCAGCTATTGAAGTAGGTAACGTACTGTTAAAAACTGCAAAATATTTAGGTGGATGGACTTTTGGTGGTTTAGTTGTAGGAGCTAAGGTACCTATCGTTGTTTGTTCAAGATCTGACGGAGAAGCAGCAAAATTAGTTTCTATAGCTGTTGCTTGTATGATGTCAGCACACAAATAAATTAATTGGAATAAAAAAATATAAAAAATATACAAAATATACAAGTGTGATATATACCCTCTTTACTGAACAAACCAGTAAGGAGGGTATTTTTATGAAATATAAGGGCATTATATTATTGAACTTGCAACATCACGAGCAGAACTGCAATATCACTTGTTATAACAGCGATATCAATGGTATAATAGTAAATAGCGATTTTGAGTGAATAAAGAATAAAATGTAAAATAAAAATTTAAAAAACGAGATTAAATTTTATGTGTTTTATAAAAACTGCGTGTGGAGGTAATGATGAAGCTTTTTCTACAAGAAGAAATAATGACAAAAAGAATAGGTGAAATTATTGGAGAAAGGATTTTTCCAGGTGCGGTTATCTGTCTTAACGGAGATTTAGGAGCAGGAAAAACGACAATGACAAAGAGTATTGCAAAGGCAATGGGCATTGATGAAGATATTACGAGCCCAACCTTTACAATAGTGAATGAATACACAGATTATCCTATTCCACTGTATCATTTTGACGTATATAGAATCGGATCAAGTGATGAAATGTTTGATATTGGATATGATGAGTATATAGAGTCTGGTGGTGTGGTGATAATAGAATGGTCAAATTTGATTTGGGATATCTTGCCAAAAGATCGACTTGAATTGTTTTTGACTTATGATAGAGAAGGAAGAAGTTTAGAGATGATTGCTTATGGAGATAGGCATAAAAAACTGATTGAAGAGGTGGTAATCTAATGAATATATTGGGGTTGGATACATCTACAAGAGCTGCAAGTGTTGCACTAATAAAAGATGGAGAACTTGTAGGAGAATATGTAATAAATGATAAACGAACACATTCACAAAA
>JBDHVM010000005.1:0-18614 GCA_039809725.1 Peptostreptococcus sp. | reverse complement strand
CTTTTTAATTATGTATTATTTTACTGATGCGTTTTCAAATAAGAAATCTATTGTCTTTTCGCTCTTCATTCTAGCTTCAATATTTTCCTTACCTTCAGCATCTACTGTTTCTCTTATTTTTTCTAATTCAATTCCAAACATATTAGAGAATTTCACTAATTCTGCTTCAAATTCTTCATCAGTAATTTCAATATTTTCAATTTCAGATATTCTTTCAACTACAAGAGATAGTTTAACATCTAATTCTGCTTCTTCTTTTCTTGATTCTCTTATTTCTTGAATACTCTGTCCTGACAATTCAGCAAATGCCTCTAATGACCAACCTTGGCTACTTAACTGTCTGTTGATTTCATTTAACTTAGCATCTAACTGAGATTCAATCATTGCCTCTGGGATTGTAACTTCAACACTTTCAGCAATTTTCTTCACAAGAGCATCCTTCATTTCTATGTTTGCATCTTCATCAGCTTTTGTCTGCATATTTTTTCTTGTATCATTTTTTAGTTCTTCAACTGATTCAAATTCTGTAGTATCCTTTACAAACTCATCATCTAATTCAGGAACTTCTTTTACTTTTACTTCGTTTACTTTTATCTTGAAAACAACAGGCTTTCCAGCTAATTCTTCAGCTGAATAATCTTCTGGGAAACTTACGTTAATATCAAATTCTTCTCCAGTTGATTTTCCTATTAGTTGTTCTTCAAACCCAGGTATAAAGCTTCCTGATCCAACTTCAAGTGAGTATCCACTTGCCTGACCACCTTCAAAAGCTACACCATCTTGAGTTCCTTCAAAGTCAATAACAGCTATACTTCCATTTTCTATTGGTGATTCAACAGTAACCATTCTTGACTGTCTTTCAAGTAAAGCGTTTAATTGACTATCTATTTCTTCATCAGTTACCACTTTTTCAATCTTTTCTATTTCTACACCCTTGTAGTTTGATACTTCAATTTCTGGCTTTACAGCAACATCAAATACCATTACAACTGAACCGTCATCATTAATAGCTTCAATGTCAACTTCTGGCTGACTAACTACCTTTAACTCTAATTCATCTATTGCCTTTGGGTAAAGATCTGCAAGTAAAATGTCTATTGCATCATTAAAGAAAACTCCCTTACCATAGTTTAATTCAATAATTTTTCTTGGTGCCTTACCTTTTCTAAAACCATGTATATTATATCTTGACTTTGTTCTTTTATAAGCTTTTTCTGTTGCCCCTTCAAACTCATCTGCCTCGATGAATATTTTAAATTTAGCCGAGATATTCTCTTTACTAACTAATTCTGATTTCATAAATTTAATCCTCCTAATTTCATTCCCTACATTTATTTTATATTTTAAGAATCTACTCATTACACAAGTAAACTCAATTTTAAAAAGTACCTTAACCATCTGATGTTACACACATTATAAGGGTAACTTTTATAATTGCAAACATTTAGTCGCAATTCAACCACTTAATTATACTACAAAATTGTCTAAAATGCACGTTTTTTACCGAAATATATTATATTTTTACAATATAATTCATTGTAGTAGCAATATTATTTTCCGTTTCACAATATGCTTAAATATCTATAAATATTCATTAAACCATTATTATCTTACCTTAATTTTCCTATCAAATAGTTATAAATATCTAAACTCAAAGTGATAGTCAGCATCATTTACGTCCATAATTATATAGCTTCCCTTTATTCCATCTCTTGGTAAACTAAGACTTCCAGGGTTTAATATATGAACACCCAACTCAAAGGTAGACTCTTTTACATGAGTGTGACCGTAAATTGCAATATTTGCACCTTTTTCTTTAGCTTTTTCAGCCAAAAAATATGACCCTTGCTTTACCCTATACCTGTGACCATGAGTCAGAAAAAATTTAATTCCTTCAATTTCAAATTCTATTTCCGTTTCGACATTATCAAAATCACAATTACCTGCAACTGCAATGACAGGCTTACCTATAGACTTTTTCAAATAAATAGAATCCCTAAAATTATCACCTGCGTGAATAATAAGATCAATCTCTTCTATTATTAGAGTAGATATTTTATCCATATTCACTTTGCTACCATGCGAGTCAGATAGTATTAGAAGCTTCATACACACCTCCGCTTGAATCTACACCATTTTATCTTTCCAAATGTAATTTTAATTTATGCGCATTTTTTTCTATATTTTTCTCATTTACCAAACACTATATTATTCTAGCGTTTAGTGTTTCTTTAAGCATTTCTTTCATCTTCTCAAGTGCCCTTGCTCTATGACTCAGGCTGTTTTTTATATCAGAAGATAATTCTCCAAAAGTCTTATCATATCCTTCAGGAATAAATATACAGTCATATCCAAATCCATTTTCACCCTTTTCCTCAAAGGTAATATGTCCCTCAACTTGACCTCTAGTCAATATTTCCTTTCCATCTGGAAAAACAACTCCAATAACACATACAAATCTAGCTGTCCTCATCTCCTTTGGAGTATTTCCTAATTCTTTTAGAAGTTTCTCTCTGTTTTCTTTGTCAGTCGCATTCTCACCCGCAAACCTAGCAGAATATATTCCAGGTTTTTTTCCCAATGCATCAACTTCAAGTCCACTATCATCTCCTATAGAAATTTTTCCAGTTTCCTTCGCTATAGTTCTAGCCTTTATCAGAGAATTATGTTCGAAAGTTCTACCGTTTTCAATTATTTCAATATTTTCTAAACCAACATCTTTGAGTGATTTAATGTCAAAATCAATATCTGATACCATCTCTCTTATTTCCTCTAGCTTATGCATATTCCCTGTAGCAATAACCGCTTCTCTTTCATATTCTCTTCCAATAATCAAGTCCGATATACTTCCCAATGCCTTTCTCTGTGCTCTCATCAATTCTCTATTTCCAATTTCAGCAAGTTCAAGCATCTTCATCAGTTCAAGATTGGTAAATGGTCTTTCCTCTCCAGTTCCCTGAATTTCAATAAATTCACCCTTATTATTCATCACAATATTTAAGTCAACCTGTGCATTTGAATCTTCTTGATAACATATATCTAAAAGTGGTTCTCCATCTACTATTCCAACACTTATTGCAGAAAGAAAAGATTCAATTGGCATCTTTTTAATCAATTTTTTTTCGTACATATCGTAAAAAGCATCTGCCAATGCCACAAAAGCACCAGTAATAGATGCAGTCCTTGTTCCTCCATCAGCTTGTATTACGTCACAATCAATCCAAATCGTTCTTTCTCCAAAACCTGACATATTGACAATAGATCTCATGGCTCTTCCTATAAGCCTCTGAATTTCTTGAGAGCGTCCATCGATTGTTCCTTTATTTATATCTCGCCTTTTTCTAATCTCAGTCGAACTTGGAAGCATTGAGTACTCAGCACTTACCCACCCAGAGCCACTACCTCTAATAAACGGAGGAACACTCTCCTCAACTGTAGCGGTACAAATAACCTTTGTATTTCCAAGTTCTATTAAAACAGATCCTCCAGAATATTTTGTAAAATTCCTGGTAATCTTCACATCCCTTATTTGGTCGTAGTGTCTTTCATCAATTCTATTTTTTTTCTCTGAACTTATATTTATTCTATTCATTTTATTAACCTCAAAACATCTTCTTTCGATATACAATTAATTATTTCCATAAACTTTTCCTCGTCAATCACCTTCACCCCAAGATTAATTGCCTTATCTAACTTAGATCCCGCTTCATCACCAGCTAGTACAAAAGTTGTGGATTTACTCACACTAGAAGTAGGCTTTCCACCTCTAGCTTCTATCAACTCTTTTGCAGCATCTCTTTTCATAGTTGGAAGAGTTCCCGTTAATACTATTTTCATTCCTTCAAATATCTTCTCTATGTTTTCATTTACATCTTTTTTTGCATTGAAGTTAACGCCTGCTTTTCGTAGTTTTTCAATCATTTCAAGATTTTTATCTTCATTAAAAAACTTCACTACACTATCTGACATCACCTTTCCAAATTCATCAATTTGTTCTAACTCATCGACTCTTGCAGATTTAATTTCATCAAGCGAATTGTATTTTGATGCAAGAAGTTTTGCACCTTTTATACCTACAAATTTTATACCTAGTCCATTTATTAGTCTCCAAAGGTCATTTTCTTTTGATTTTTCAATTGAATCCATTAGATTTGATACAGACTTTTCGCCCATTCTATCAAGGTCAATAAGCTTTTCTCTATCTAAATAGTATAAATCAGCTATTTCATTGATCAGTTTGTTGTCCAAAAGCGTCGTTATAATTGACTCTCCCATTCCATCGATATCCATTGCATCTCTAGAAACAAAATGAATTATCCCTCTTCTAATCTGTGCTGGACAAGAAATATTTATACACTTGACTGCAGCCTCTCCTTCAATCCTAACAGTTTCCTCTCCACAAATAGGACAATTTGAAGGCATTTTAAATTCAATCTCTTCACCTGTTCTATCATCTTTTATAACCTCTATCACCTGAGGTATTATTTCACCTGCTTTTTGAACTAATACTGTATCTCCTATTTTTATATCTCTTTCTCTGATATAGTCCTCATTATGAAGCGTCGCTCTACTAACAGTCGTACCTGCAAGTCTAACTGGTTCTAATATCGCAGTAGGAGTGATCGTTCCCGTTCTTCCTACTTCTACCTGAATATCTATTAGTTTTGTTTTTTTCTTTTCAGCTGGAAATTTGTATGCAGTTGCCCACCTTGGACTTTTTGCAGTGTAACCAAGCTCTTTTCTTTGCTCAATAGAGTCTACTTTTATTACCATTCCATCTATTTCAAACCCAAGATTTTCTCTGTGATCTGTCATATATTCGATTTTTTCTATTACACCTTCAATATCATCACATATCCAGTAATTCTCGTTTATTTTAATCCCTAGATTTTTCATAAAATCAAAGGACTCACTGTGATTTTTTATGCCAAAATCATCAATATTCTCCAAATTGAAAATGAAAATATCAAGAGGTCTTTTTTTGACAATACTCGAATCCAATTGTCTTAGAGATCCCGCAGCCAAGTTTCTTGGATTTGCATAAATAGGCAACTCGTGTTCTTCTTGATATACATTGACAGCATCAAAATCACCCTTAGAAATAAAAACCTCTCCCCTTACAACAAGTTTTCTTTTTTCCTTTATCCTTTTAGGCACTGAATATATCGTCTTGATATTTTCCGTTACATTTTCTCCAATGTACCCATCTCCCCTTGTTGCTCCTACTTTCAATATCCCACCTTCATATGTTATTCCAACTGATAAGCCGTCTATTTTTGTTTCCACAACATATCTCACATTACCACTACAACCTTCTCTTACCCTTCTATCAAAATCTCTCAAATCACCTTCTGAAAATACATTTGATAAACTCAACATAGGATATTCATGAGTATACTGTTCAAACTTTTCAAGAGCCTTACCTCCAACCCTTGAAGTTGGTGATTCCTCAATCTTTAATTGTGGAAATTTCGATTCCAAAAATGACAGCCCTCTCATCATCATATCGTATTCATAGTCTGTGATTTCCGGACTGTCATTATTATAATACTTTTCACTATGGTAGTTTATCTTCTCAATGAGATCTCTCATTATCTCTCTTGCATTATTTTCTTTTATTTTATCTTCTCTATACATTTGTTCTAAATTTTCTACAAACATATTTTCCATCTTTTCACCTCGTTAGAATATGAAAACTCAAAACTAGAAAACATTATAGGGATTTTCATCCCCAAATTCCTTTGTAAATAGCAATCATATCAATCAATATCGACTTTATATTATTTCATAAAGTCACTTTTTAATATATCATCTGCATTTGTAGATGCCTTCATTCTCTTACCATCTACAATATCAACAATAACACCTTCTTCATCTATTAAAAAAGTTGTTCTATTAATCCCTAAGAAAGATTTTCCATACATCTTTTTTTCTTTCCAAACACCATACTCTTTTATTACCTCTATCTCAGGATCTGATAAAAGCAAAAATGGCAATGCGTGCTTTTGACTAAAGTTAGAATGTGTTTTTTGACTGTCTTTGCTTATTCCAATGACTACAGCACCTTTTTCCATGATCTGCGGATAATTATCTCTAAAATTACAAGCCTGCTTTGTGCATCCTGGAGTGTTATCTTTCGGATAAAAATACAATATTACTTTTTTTCCCTTATAATCTGATAGACTTACTTTGTTCCCGTTCATATCTTCCAATGTAAAGTCTTTTGCCTTGTCTCCTATATTCATTGTAATTCCTCCTCATTATTTTATATTTTACAAAGCTATATATGAACACCTGATTAGTGTTAACATATATAGCCTATAATTTTACTATTCCTCTGATGCTAAATAAAATTCTTCATACAATGCTTCACACACATCCACAGGTGTCGCCTCTTCAAAATATGGTGCCTTGTATGTCTTGATATAAAGAACCACTGGTTCGCTATACTTATATACATCTATTTCAATTATTTTCTCATCTTCCATTACTTCTCTATAGTTAAAAATAAAAGTCCCTATTTTATAACCTTTTATGTCAAATTCAAATACTTCGAATTCACTTCCTATATTTTTTTTCATGGTTTACCTCCAGTATTTACAAATACTTATTTGAGTTTTATCCTTTTCTCTCATATTTATTGAGATTTGCACTTATAACAAGACAAATCTCAAGGAATTTTTAGTAAGTTTTATCTAGTCTTCTTCAACTTCCCAATTGTGATGAACATTTTGAACATCATCATCATCCTCTAAAGTATCCAATAGCTTTACCATTGCCTTTATTTGACCTTCTTCTGTCAAAGCTGTTGTTGTCTGAGGTATCAACTTTACATCTGCTGCTATAAACTCATATCCTTTTTCTTCAAGGCCTTCTCTTACTGCATTAAAATCTTCTGGCGCTGTAATAATTTCAAAACCATCGTCATGAGTAATAAAATCTTCTGCTCCAATCTCAAGAGAAATATCCATCAACTCATCTTCACTTGCATTTTCACTAGAAATAAATATTTGTCCCTTTCTGTCAAACATAAAAGCAACACAACCTTGAGTTCCAAGATTTCCATTATTTTTGTCAAAATAATATCTTACATTACCAGCAGTTCTATTCTTATTATCAGTTAAAGTTTCAACTATTACCGCCACTCCTCCTGGACCATATCCTTCATAAGTGATAGATTCGTAGTTGTCGCCTTCTCCTCCACCAACACCTTTTTTAATAGCTCTATCTATATTGTCATTAGGCATATTATCAGATTTTGCTTTTACTATAGCGGCTTTTAAAGTTGCATTGTATTCTGGATCTCCTCCACCTTCTCTAGCTGCAACTGTAATTGCCCTAGCATGTTTTGTAAATACATTTGCTCTTGCTGCATCTTGCTTGCCTTTTCTACCTTCTATATTATGTATACGACCCATTTTAACTCTCCTCATTTCTATTTTTTATATAAATAGACACTTTTCTATTTATCTACCCAATATTATATTTTATCATAGCAACATATATAAGTAAATATTTTAGTATCTTCTGTTTACTCGATTTGACATCTTTTATCGACTTCTAATAATTTACTCATCCCTATAAAAAAATTGGCGGCTTTGGTGCAGGGACTCTCTTATGTTCGCTCACCCTGTGAAGCCTTTCAATTATTTCTAAATCCTTTTGAGGAACTTCCGACTTCCTTCCTTGAACAACCAAATCAATGTAATGGTATGTAGTCCCCATTTCATTTTCGTCTGTTTGCCCTTCCCAAAGTCCAGCAGATGGTGCTTTATCTATCAAATCACTGTGAATTCCAAGTTCTTTAGCCCATTCATAGACTTCTTCTTTAGTTAAATTTGCAATTGGCAGAAAATCAACCCCGCCATCTCCATATTTTGTGAAATAACCTGTATAAAGCTCAGCAGCATTATCTGTGCCTGCCACCAAATAATTTTGGTTATTTGCTACAGAGTATATTGTGCTCATTCTCATTCTTGCTCTTAGATTAGCGTCTGTCATCTTTAAATTTTCTTCATTGTATCTTCCAATTTGAGACAACTTTTCCTTTACATCCTCTAATATTTTTATCTGTGGTTCATCTAGAGTAAATTCCAAATAATCAATCTCACAACCCTCAATTACCTTCATTGCATCAATTCTGTCTTGATCGTTACTTTTTATATTTAAAATTACTCCCATAGAATCTTTAGGAAACGCCATTTTAATCAAATACGCAACTACTGCAGAATCAATGCCACCTGAAACACCTACAACAACGCCTTTACAATGTGCTTCTTTTACTTTCTCTCTTATCCATTCAACAGTTTTTTCTATTTGCTCTCTTCTAGTCAACATAATTTTACCCCTATTCTATAGATTATTTAATAACTTTTCCGTCTTTTACTGAAAGATAAAATTCGCCTTCATCTTTAATTCCAGCATTTGCACTCGTAAGTTCAGTAATCAACGAAACCAATTTTCCCACTCTTTCTTTTTCACAAAAAACTACAATAATTACATTCTCAGTATATTCTATATCATCGACAATATACTCTTTTTCAGACAAAGAATTTTGAATTTTACCAAGCATAGTATATTCTGTAGTGATCACTATCTTTGCAAACACTTTTCTTTCAACTACAATTCCCGCTTCAATCCCTATTTTTGCTCCCTTTGTGTATGCTCTGACTAAACCACCTGCACCTAATTTTATGCCTCCGAAGTACCTAGTTACAACTACCGCTATATTTCTTAAATCCTCTTTTTTTATCACTTCAAGCGTTGGTATTCCTGCTGTACCTTGTGGCTCTCCATCATCGCTATACCTTTGAATATTCATGCTTTCACCAACTGTATACGCCCAAACATTGTGAGTTGCATCTTTATGTTTTTGCTTTATCTCCTCTATAAAGGCCCTTGCTTCTTCTTCACAAGAGACTGGTTTTGCATAACCAATAAAAAGTGATTTCTCTATTGTTATCTTATCTTCACCGTATTGATGAAGAGTTTTATATTCTTTCATAAAATCTATCCTTTCCAAAACATTACCAATTACATTATAACATATTGGACATAAAAAGACGTGAGTAAAAAAATCACATTACTTGTAATTTGACACAAATTATCCACCCATTTTTTATTTATTATTAATATTTAACCGTATTTAATATTTTTTCTAATTTTCTCGAGCAATATCTCATAAAAATACAAAAATGGTGTTGATGCTTTGTTAGCATCAACACCAAGTATTACATAATCTCAAATTTATTTATTTTTCTTCTGACTTCTTATAATTTTTATACTTTTTGAAGGAAACATCAACCAACGACTTTTCCTTACTATGAGTTAACATCTCTAATGCGTCTGAAACCTTATAAAAACCACCACCTAAAAAATCTTTTGATACTTCTGTAGTAGCACTACCAGCTTCCATAACATACCACATTATGGCATTACAAACTCTTTGATTTCTACTTCTTGAGAAGAATTCATATATAGTATCTCCTGCAATATCAAGTATTTTTGCCTCTACTCCGGTTTCGAGCTGGACTCTTTGAATTGCACTTTCGTGAGGTAGACCATCACCGACTATTTTACCCTTTGGTAATGTCCATTCACCCTTATCATTCTCCACTAATAAAACCTTATTTGCATAAAATACAACACCGCCAGAACAACGTCTCACTATCATCTTGAATCCCTCCATTTTCTTTTAGTAATATTACTAATTAAGCTACGCACCTACGCAGTTATTTACTGATATTGAATTTGGATTTTAAGCTCTCAATTGAATCAATACAAGCTCTAAGAACATATTCCTTTTCAAAATCAGACTTGTTTTTCACAAGATTTTCAAGAATTCTAATACTATCCCTACTGCCGATTATTCCTAGATACTTAGCACAATATTGTCTTACCTGAGGATTATTGTCCAAAAGACCCATCTCCATTACGTTAATACTAGACTCACTCCCTATCTTCCCAATAGCCGAATACGCTATTCTCCTCATATTAGAGTGACTCTTTTCTGTAAGAGGATATATAATATTCAAGAAATTCTCATCTCTCAATTCACCTACAGTCCATACAAGAACCATTAAATCATCAATATTTTGTATTCTTAATATCCCTTTGTAGATCATTCGTTTAAATGAGTTTAGTTCGGGTTCATACAATTTTTGAATAAAATTTAGTCTCTCCTCTTTTGATAACGATAGATAATACTCTATTGTATCTTTTTCTCCATTTTTCTTTGACTTATTTATTTCCCTTATCGCCAGCTTTGCTTTTATCAAGTCCTCGTTTACATTCTTTTCAGATATATTTCGAATTTTTGATATCTGTGGAACAGTAAGAGATTCTTTATAAAGGAGATACGTAATAAAGTAATCCTCAAGGTTGTCGACATTTTCCCATCCTATTACCAATTTGAAACCTCCTAATATATTTATTATTTAGTATATTCGTTAAATCTTCGTAAAATCCTTCATAATTAGTTAACTGAATTAAATTTTCGTAAAATTTTAAATATACCAACTTTTTACCATTATAACATATTGAGAGTATTTTTTGTAGGGATTTATTTGCTGTTTTTTTTAAAAAACATTTTAAAAAACAAAAAAATACCACTGCGCAAAGCAATGGTATTTTATAATCGAATATTGTAATCTTATTTTTATAAAGAAGACTTAGAGTAGAATTCGACTACTAGTGCATCATTTATTTCGATTGGCACTTCTTCTCTTTCAGGCAATCTTGTCAATACAGCAGAGAAGTTAGCCTGATTTTTAGTTATATAAGGATGTTCACTTAAAGACGCTGCTTCGAAGTTAGCCTTAAATAACTCATTAGTTCTGTACTTTTCTCTTAGTGATATTTCATCTCCAACACTCACTATAAATGATGGAATATCAACTTTCTTTCCATTTACAAGAATATTTCCATGTCCAACCATCTGTCTAGCCTGTCTGATTGAATTTGCAAGACCCATTCTATAAACAAGGTTATCTAATCTACACTCAAGAGTTCTTATTACTGCAGTACCAGTAGTTCCCTTCGCCTTCTGAGCTTTCTTCATGTAAATTCTCATCTGCTTTTCTGAAACTCCGTAGTAAGCTCTTAATCTTTGTTTTTCTAATAACTGCTGTCCGTATGGTGAAAGTTTCTTATCGCTTCTTGCAGTTCCCTTTCCTGCTCTGTTCATTGCCTTTGGATGACCACATACGTTAATTCCAAGTCTTCTTGAAAGTTTAAACTTAGGTCCTCTAGTAATTGATGACATAATCATTTCTCCTTTTTAAATATTGATTGTGGATGTGCACTATTGCACATTATCCGCTTTTGAAATGGATGTGTGGATATTATTCATCACAAAAAATCTAAATTTACAAATATCTCACTACATTGTCCATTTAAAGGCTATGCCTTCTTACATAACACTCTGTTATGCAACATCAACTATTATACTATAATAAATACACTTTGTAAATATTTTTTTATATTTTAGGTTTTTCTACCTTTTGAACGTTATCATATAATACAGTACCTATATTTATGTGGGAAACTGGAATATTTTCATCGTTGTTGTTAGATAAGTAGTGAAAAATCAATTCTTCGTCCGTTGAATCTATATCAAACTTTAAAACTTTATAATCCTTCTTATCTATCCAGTAATAAGACTCTTTCCCCTTTTTTATTCTATCTAGCGCTTCTTGTAAGTTTTTATTTTTTTCAATTGTTTTTTCATCTAAAGTTCCCTCTTTTATTATCTTCTTCAACATAGAATTAAATTCTTCTAATTTTGAATGATATGAAATTTTAAGGGTTTCTCTTCCATTCACTTTTTCATCTTTCAAAACTTTGTAATCTTCTATTTTTCCATTTAGAGTACCCAGTTGCAATGTTGCTGGAACTGATGTGTTTTCAATAGGAATATCTTTTTCTTCTACAAATTTATTGTTGTTTTCCGAATCACTATGGTACATATCAACACTACTTCCATTTACAAAGTGAAACACAGTCATGCCACCTTCACTTCCATTTGAAATCATTTTTATAGCTCTAGGATTGGTATTAATAATATACTCTTCTTTTCCTTTTATAACCTTACCATCTTTATATTTAATTTCACTATTAACCGTAATATTCATATCTCTTTCTTGACTTTTTTTTGGACTATTATATTCTAGTGCTTTCTCAAGAATTTGTGTGTTTTCTTGATCACTACCCTTCCCAGTAGAATTTCCACAACCTGCTAAACTATATCCAACTGCCAGTAAAATTCCTATAGCAACAATTAACCTAACTTTTTTCATATAAACACCTCCATATACTACTTTATCGATCCCCTTATTTTAGCTAAAACTATTCATTATTGTCTACTTGATTTTTTATCTTAAATAATATGTCAGACCAGAAACTTATTATTGATATTTCAATTTAATATGTGTTCTTATCTTAATGTTAGCACACTAATTGTTTAGATTCAATCCATTTAAATACAATGATAAAATATAGTTACAAAACATACTGATATTTGAATTAAAGGCTTTGTTTTTTCTAAAAAAACAGTAATAATGAATTTTTAAACAAATTAAGCAAAAGTGAATTTTATTTATTATAAATTATGGTATAATCTAGTAAATGAGCTTTTAATAAGCTTTGACACCATCACAAGAGAGGAGGTTATAAGGCATATTGCATAAGTTTTTATACAATTTGCACGTATTATATGAATGATTTAAAAATTAACAACGAAGATTTAATAAATGTTAAAGAAAAAGCACTTTGCGTCGGGCTAAACCTTACGTCTACGGCAAAGAGAAATACAGAAATCACAATAGAAGATTCTATGGCAGAACTAAAGGAACTTGTTATTGCTGCAGGTGCTGAAATTGTTGGCGAATTGGTCCAAAACAAAAATACTATTGACACTGCAACATATCTTGGTAGTGGTAAGATTGAAGAAATAAAAATATACTGTGAGAGCTTAGATGCTACAATGGTAGTTTTTAATGATGAACTATCTGGAGCACAGATAAGAAATATTGAAGATATTATTGGAAAAAAAATAATAGATAGAACTACTCTTATTTTAGATATTTTTGCACAAAGAGCTCATAGTAGAGAGGGAAAACTTCAGGTTGAATTAGCTCAGCTAAAATATCGACTTCCTCGTCTATATGGTATGGGTGGACAAATGAGTAGAACTGGAGCTGGTATTGGTACAAGAGGACCCGGTGAACAAAAACTTGAAAAAGACAAAAGGCATATTTTAAACAGAGCTGCAAATATTAGAAAAGAACTGAAAGAAGTCGTGAAAATCAGGCAAACTCAAAGAGATCAAAGAGTTAAAAATAAAATTCCAATTGTAGCAATAGTTGGGTATACAAATGCTGGGAAATCAACTCTGTTAAATGAAATTATCAAATCTCATCCAGAGTATGTCAATGAAAAGAATGTTTTTGTAAAGGATATGCTTTTTGCAACCCTAGATGTTGCATTGCGAAAAGCTGTTTTACCAAACAAAAAAGAATTTTTAGTTGTAGATACCGTTGGTTTTGTAAGCAAATTACCCCATGATTTAGTAGAAGCTTTTAAAGCCACACTTGAGGAAGTAAGTTATGCAGACTTGATACTTCATGTAATTGATGCTACAAACTCAAGTTCTGATATTCAAAAAAAAACTACATTGGATGTTTTAAAAGACTTAGATGCCCATGATAAAAAGACAATTACCGTCTACAATAAAATAGATAAACTAAATCTAGATATTTATCCGAAAAATCAAGAAGATCTTGTATATATTTCTGCAAAAAAGGGAATAAATATGGATAAGCTTATGAATATGATACAAAAGTCACTTATGGAAAACACATATAACGTAAACCTACTATTGCCATTTGAAAAGGGAGACATATTTAGTTCAATAAGTGAGAAGTATGTTGTTGATAGCTTCAAGTATACTGAAGATGGAATTGATTTAGTAGTTTCACTGGATGAGATCGACTATAATCTATATAAAAAATTTATCAAAATCAATTAGATTCTGTCAAAAGAAAGAGGAGGTACACCGAATGGAAATGTTAAAAATATCTGATAAAGATGTAAGCAAGTTTGATGAAGTAACCCTTGCAATCGCTGTAGTAGAAGGAAAAATTAAACACGCAACAAGCGTTTATGAGTCCATGATAGAGCTTAAAGAATTGATACAATCTGCAGGTTCTGAAGTAAAAGCCGAACTTGTTCTTCACCAGAACATAGATCAAGATTTCTATCTTGACAAAGAAAGTCTTGAACTCGTTTCAAAAAAGGCCGAAGAATTGGGAGTAACTACTTTAGTCTTCATCGATGAACTAAATGGAACTCAGATGAAAAATATTGAAGAAGTATCTAACAAAAAAGTTGTCGACAGGACTATCCTTCTGATGGATATTCTTGCTAAGAGAACCAACCGTCGAGAAGGAAAAATTGAGGTTGAAAAAGCTCAATTAAAATATAGACTTACTAGACTGGACGCATTTCAAGATAAATATAAGTACGGTAGTGGTATAGGAGTAAATAGTCCTTCATCTAAAAGGCTGCTAACAGATAAAGACGCTATTGAAGATAAAATTAAAATGCTTGATCTAGATCTAAGTGTGATTGTAAAAAATAGATTTGTACAACGTTCAAAAAAGATAAATGATAACCTTCCACTTGTAGCCCTTACAGGTTACACTAACTCTGGTAAATCAACTCTTTTAAACAAACTAATTTCACTTAATCCTGACTATTCTGAGGAGAGTAAGGTTATTGTAAAGGACAAGATGTTATCTACTATGGATGTTTCTCTTAGAAAAGCTGTATTGCCAAGTGGTAGAGAGTTCCTTGTCGTTGACACTATAGGATTTGTAAGTGATCTTCCTGGAATAATTAGGATCGCATTTAGATCCACTTTTGAAGAGGTTAGTTACGCAGATCTTATTCTTAAGATTTTTGATGCTAGTTCCTCTGATATTTCAACACAAGAGAATGTTTTGGATTATACTATAGAAAGAATTGGCGCTCAAAATAAAAACTCTATACAGGTATTTAATAAGGCAGACCAGCTTGACGAAATTCCAGAAGATAGCGATAAGAAAATTTACTTGTCAGCAAAGTCTGGTCAAAACTTCGATAAATTGTTTGAAATAATTGAAAAAACTCTTTTCGAAGATGAATTGGAATATACGCTTTTAGTTCCATATTCTGATTTTACAGTTTTTAACGAGTTGAAAAATAAAGAAATAATAGAGATGCAAGATTTTACTTTAAATGAAAAAGGTATTATGTTAAACCTTGTTCTTTCTCTTGCTGGTTATGAAAAATACAAAAAATATGTTATCGGATAATTAAATTAATATGAAAAAAAGCGAAGCTGAATTGTATAATTCGACTTCGCTTTTTTAATAAATTTTTATATATTAGTTTTTTGTATATTATAGTGTGTAAATTGTGTACTTTTGATTTTCTACACTGTTGTTCATAAAATATGTAATTAACGTGCTTGCTCCAATTAAAAATCTCTTTCCAAACGACATTTTAGAATCATTTTGATAAGGATACAAGTCTGCCTTTGCTATAATATTATTAGTTGAGTCTTTTACTAAAAGTTCCGCTGCAGGCATATTTGGATTTTTTAATACATTAATTTTATTATACTTAATTTCTTGTTTAAAATTTTCCGTATTTCTTTTCATGACGACAATATTCTTATCTGAGTACAACCCTGATCTTAAAAATCCTAATCCATTAATTTTAGTTTGTCCCACGCTTGAATCAATAGGATAAAGCATCTTTGTTTTATAATGTTTCTCAATAAATTTCAAAGTTTCAAAAGAAATCATTTTTCTACTTTCTTTGCTTCCAGTACCTAAACTTATTCCGACCAATCGGTTTTTTACATCATTCCCATTTCCATTTTCAATAGGCATTGTGTATGCTAAACAGTACCCCGCCCTTGGTGTAAAACCAGTTTTCAGACCATCTACGCTAGGTAATATAGGTAAAAGTGGATTTGTATTTGGCTCATTTATGCCTTTAGCAACATTTACATATCTATCCTTATTTGTTATTTCTGTCAACTGAACTGGATAGTTTTTTAATAACCATTTTGATAGAGTCAGACAGTCACTAGCTGTTGTAGTATTTTCAACTGTCACCATCTTACCATTATAGTTTGTATTCACTGGTAAACCATTTGGATTAAAAAAGTATGTCTGTTTCATCCCTATCTCTTTTGCCTTTTTATTCATCATCAATGCAAAATTAGAATCCGATCCACCAATATACCTTCCCAAAGCAAGTGCAGCATCATTTGCAGAAACAATCATCATACCGTGCATCAATTGATACACTGAAATTTTATCCCCTGCATTTAATAGTATATTTGTACCTTCTCTATTTACATCTGACTGAGCAATTGTCACAATATCTGTTGTTCTAATTTTTTTATCTTATATCGCATCAAACGTCAAAAGCAATGTCATCATTTTTGATAAACTTGCCATTGGCACTCTCTGCTGTGCATTTTTCTGATATATTATTCTCCCTGTATCCATATCCGACACAATTGCCGATCTAGATTGACCATCTCTAAATCTTACTAAGCTCTTTTGGTCTATGTTTATTTTTTGAGCGTTATCTGTATTGGATTCACTTATTTGTGATACATTTGTTTGCGATGCGTTTGTTCTGACAGCATTTGCTTTTGTGATATTAGGCAATATCAAAGCAACTATCAACAATACAGTACAAGTAATCTTTATCTTTTTTGATACACGAATATGCATAATAATTCCCCCATTAGTTCTATCTATAAATTTATCTATTAAAAAGCGACAATTCTATTATATCAAATTATCAAAATTTTACACACTTATTTTCATATATTTTAGATATACTTAAGATTTTTTCATATTTTCAAATTTATTTCTTTGACATAATATGAAAATTACACTAGAATTATATAATAATGATAAACTATTATTTCTCTCAGGCTATAATTTATTAATAAATCACATATGTGTCTTTTCTTTTCTGAAAAGATACTATAATTTTTAGCCTCAATTATTCATTTGAAAGGACAAAAATATGTTTGAAAATACTGCAGACGATCTAATACTAGAAAAGTTACTTATATTATATACACTTAATAAGATTGAGGAAGAAGTATCGGAATCTCAACTTACTCAGGTCATTTTGGACACTGGTGTAATGAACTATTTTTCATTGATGGTACTTTTACCAAAAATGCTTGAGTCAAAGTTTATTACTACATCAACAAAAAGTGGTACTGTTCTTTATTCAATTACTCAAAGTGGTCTAGAAGTAATAATATACTTCCAAAATAGAATACCTGACTTTTTTAAGAAAAAAATAGATACATTTTTGAAGGAAAATCGTGAAGAACTTTTATCTTCACAGATAAAGAAACAAGCAAGTTATTCTATGCATCTAGACTCTGAATATCTTGTAACACTGATAATAATTAAAGGCAGAAAAAATATTATGTCACTTAATATTAGCGTTGAGACAGAGTTAGAAGCCAAAGAATTATGTAGAAAGTGGAACTACGGATACTTGGATAAATATCCTATGATACTGGATATTTTAAACACATAAATATTTCTCCAATATTCAAGACATACTAATGACATACAAAAAAATATCAACTACCTTGTTAATGATATTTTTTCAAAAATTTTACTTATAGGCATCTCTTTTGACGTTTTATGTAAAAATACTACTTAGGTTTGAATAACTGGTCTTTGTGATTGTATGTCCTTTGAGTTTTTATCTATAAAAATAATCCCCCTATACAAATAATTTGTAGGGGGATTATAAAATATTCTATTAATATATTCCATTAATATTTTCCATTATCTTCTAGATAATACACATACCGTATCATCTAGTTTTTTAAACTCGACATCGGTTTTTTCTGTCAATCCAAATATGAATGACTGCCTAAGTGGAAGATAGTAAGTGTAAAAGTCTATTCCCATTTCATCCCAGTATTTGATTGTAGTCGGAGTTATCCTAGACCACACTATTTCATCAAAATCTTCACTTATGATTTGGTTTAACTCCTCAGACTTACCCCCATCAAGAAGTAAATTTCTAATAAATGTATACACATCCTTTATTGGAAGCCCTTCATAATCAGGTTCAACTTCTTGCCCTAGTTCATAAAAATGTTCTTTTAAATTTATCATCTGACCTTCATCTGTTTCAATTACCCTCTTAACTGCATACGCAAACCTGTTCTCTATTATACACAAATTTTCTGACAACCAACTTTCGTCATAGGCGTATTTTTCAGCCATTTCTTCTATATCAGAGTCCTCTACACGACCATATTTTTCATCAAGCTCTCTGCCTAAGTCTAGACCTAACAACTCCTCTTCCGATACTTTAACTACTTCTTGAATAAACTTTTCTTGTTGTAGCATTCTCACATAACTTTTCTTAAACTCAACTTTTCTTAAATCTTCCATTTTAAACCACCTCTATATAAATTGTTAAATCATTTTTTATTTTATTATTCATTTTTTTAAAAGTATTTTTTTATGAAAAAAAGTTTTTTTTTTTTTTTCTTTACAAATAATGTA
>JBDHVM010000004.1:0-18617 GCA_039809725.1 Peptostreptococcus sp. | reverse complement strand
CTTCATCAGACTTATTATTGTCTATTTTCTTTTCAACCTCTAATATAAGCTCTTCTACTATCAATTCATTATCTGGCCTTGGGATCAATACATTTTCATCTACATAAAAGTCAAACCCCATAAATTCTTTGTTGTTGATTATATAGGCAATAGGCATCCTCTTTGTTCTCATAGCAATCATTTTATCAAATTTTTCCCTATCTTTAGGCGACAGTATATAGTCATAATTCATCATAAGTTTTATTTTATCCCATTTCAAAATATGACACAGAATAACCTCAATATCTAATTTTGGCGTTTTGCTTATCTTTGTTAGTAGCTCTATACTCTCTTCAATAATACTTCTAAGATTTTTTTCCACAGATTTCACTCCTCAAATATTTATAACATCGTAAATCACTTAATTTATTATATCACACAAAACGCCATTCGTTGCCTAATAACTAGGCGAAGATGCCCCCCTACTCTAAACAAAGTGTCGGTGGCGATACATTTTGGATTTTCAGGCGGTGAGCATATCTCTGCCTCGTTGAAACGCTGTTGTTATAATTTTTCACCAATGATATAATATAATTATCACTGTTTTAAAAAACTTTAGTATATTTTCTTAAACACAATACAACTCATCAATAAACTAAAATGTTTTTTCTAGACAAATTATAAAATTGGAGCATTATATAAATGAATAAAGTTAAAAAAGCCTTTATTACTTCCCTTCCCATAGCTTTTGGATATATTTCACTTGGATTTATGGGAGGAGCCATGATACAAAAATCAGGTTTCAACGTAGTAGAGATTGTGTTAATGTCAGTGTTGATTTTCTCAGGTAGTGCGATTTTTATAACTGCAAATATGCTCTCTGCTGGCATATATCCACAAATTTCTATTTTTGTAATTCTTACAATAATAATAACAAATTTAAGAAACATCATGTATAGTTCGTCATTAATCAACGAAACAAAAGATATTAAAGGTTGGAGAAAGGCACTTTTTGCTCAATTTGTAACAGATGAAACTTTTGCCATAAACAAAATAATGTATGAAAAAGATAAGAATTGGGATGGAGACTGTGCAGTATATTTAAACCTATTTGGTTGTATTTATTGCATAATAGGAAATGGCCTTGGTGGATACTTTGGACAGATTGTAAATATACCACTGGATTTAGGTTTCTTTATGATGTCAAGTATGTTCGTTGTTTTGACAGTGCTTCAACTTAGAAATAAAAGAGATTATATTATGCTTTTCATTTCAATTATCGTTTCTTTTATAGTCCTTAGCATTTATCAAGGTGGTTTAGATCTAATAATAATTGCACTTATAGTCACATCTATTGGATACTATTTTGAGAAGAAGGAGGATAAAAAGAATGAATGCTAGCATTTTAAAAATTTTAATAATCCTCGTGTCATTTATAGGTATGTTTGCTATGAGGTATGCCCCATTTGCAATAATGGGTAAGAAAGGAACTCCAAAAGAACTAGATCGATTTATAAAGTACATTCCACTTGGTGTATTTACAGCACTTATCATAAAGGATGTATTTTATAAAAACGGAAAACTATTTTTATCTATTGATAATATTAAATTTATACCACTTATTTTGGTAATACTTATATCCGTAAAATTTAAAAATATTGGACTTTCAGTGGTATCTGGTGGAATAATAATTTATTTAGTAATGCTTATGAATAATATGATTTAATCCCAATCCACTTACAGAAAAATAGGCGAGTTTATAGTTTTCTATACACTCGCCTATTTTTCTGTAAGTTATTTAATATGAAGGTTTTACTTAATTACGCCTTTTTTTAGGATTATATTACCGTATAAGGCTTCCTCACCTGTTACCACAACAGCATAACAAGTCTTTGATTGTTCATAGAAATCAAATCTTTCAAGTTGCTTAATTGTAACATCTTTGTGATGCTTATTTAAAATTTCCTTATAAGAATCCCACACAACAGGTACAACCGTATCGCCCTTTACTACCTCCATAAGTATACTTTGATACTCTGAATATGTATCTAAAGGTAAAAGTTCTAACACATCATCTAAAAGCTTAGTTATAGGCAAACCATCTGCTCTTATAACCCTCTGTCCAAACGTGTTTCCAGGAAAGTTAGCATCTGCTAACAATATTTCATCTCCATGCCCCATTTCCATCATTATTTTTATTAATTCAGGACTAAGTGACTTAGGTATTTTTTTTAACATTTTCAATTTATATCGGTTCTATGAGATGACACACTATAACCAACTCAAACCCGACGTACCCCTTTTCTTATATTTAGGTCAGTTTAGGTCAACCTATCAACCTATCTTATTTGGCTTTCACCCTATGTTTATGCTTTTTTTCTACTGTTAAATAGTGCGTATATCAATATAACTGTTAAACATACTATCGCCACAAAATAACTTGATCTAACTGCAGCTTCTACTCCTGAATACATAGGTACTAGTGAAGATATAGAACCTGAATCTATCAATCTACCTTGATATGGAGTTATTAAAGCTCCTCCTAGTATTGCCATAATAAGCCCAGCAGCCCCAAGTTTCACTTCTTCTTCTCCCAAACCTTTTAATGCTATTCCGTAAATAGTTGGGAACATAAGAGACATACTTCCAGATATTGCTATCAGGCACATTATTGACACTTCTTTTGGTAAATAAATTGTACCAAAAGCTGCCGCAATACCAATAGCTGCAAATGTAGCCATAAGTTTTGCTGGAACGAAGTATTTCATCAACGCTGTACATAACCAACGCATTGCAATAAATAGTAACATTGCAAATATATACATTTCAACAGCCTTTGCCTCTGAAACATTTGTAAGTGTCATAACATATTTAGTCATCCATGTCCACACAGATATTTGCATTCCAACATAGAAAAATTGAGCAATTACTCCAAAATAATACCTAGGGATTTTAAGTAATGTCTTTATTGACTGTATAAATCTTATTTCCCCACCAGTATCCTTTAAGTTTGATTTATGTCTTAAGAAATACATCCAAATTACAAATGCTACAATTATCAATCCTACATATGGCACACATATCCAAAATAATTCTTGTATTCTTATATTTGCTAAAGACTCTTTTGGCATTTTTACTCTTTCTTCTAATGTAGCTGGGTTTAAATTTCCAAGGATTAGGAATTTTGCTAAAAATAACCCCATTAAAGATCCTAGTGGATTAAATGCCTGTGCAAGATTTATTCTTCTTATTGAAGTTTCCTCGTCTCCTAGTGCAATTACATATGGGTTACATGTAGTTTCAAGAACGGAAAGTCCACTTGCCAATATGAAAATAGACACCAAAAACAAATTGTAATTCTGTAGTATTGCAGCAGGTATATATCCAAGTGCACCAATTATATAAAATCCTAGACCAATCAAAAGTCCATGTCTAAATGAATATTTCTTAATTATTAATGCCGCTGGTATTGCAAGGACTGCATACGCACCGTAAAATGCCAATTGAACCAAAGATGAATCAACTGCTTTTATCATAAATATCTTAGCAAATGCAGGTACTAAGTTGTCCGTCATATTATTTAATAGCCCCCATAATATAAAACATGATACCAACATAAAAAATGTTACTTTATATTGAGCAGGAACTATCCCTTTTCTGTGCTTTTCCATAATATTATCTCCCTTGAATTTAGTCAAAAAACTATTGACTTTTTAACCTAATATTTTTTTATACTTTTTAAATTTCAAATCATCAAACTCTTCTTTTTTTACACAGTATTCCCTCGTATCAAATGATTGCTTAATAATCCCCAATGAATCCTTTTCTTTGATAGTTCCAAGCGCTATCAACTGAGACAATACATTTCCGATAGAACTCGCTTCAATAGGTCCAGTTATAACCTTTTTATCAGAGTACTTAGACGTAAGCTCACACAGCAATTCATTTTGGATCCCTCCACCTATCATATGAATAATATCAACGCTTTTTTTAGTTACCTTCTCAATTTCCTCTATAGTATCCCTATATGCAAAAGCAAGACTTTCAATTATTATTCTAATAATATGAGATAAATCCGAAACATCATTTTGATTTGTTTCTCTTAAGAATAACCTTATTTTTTCAATCATATCTCCAGGCGTTGAAAATATCGCATCATTCGGGTTGATAAAAATATCGTTATCCTCAACCGTACGTGCTAGGCTCACCATCTCAGAAAAAGTAACTACATTGCCCTTATAACTTAAATTCCTTTGAAGCTCCTGTAAGATCCAAAGTCCTGTTATATTTTTTAACAGCCTATATGAACCGTCAAAACAGCCCTCATTCGTAAGTTCTGCACAAAAAGCTTCATCGTTTACATATTTCTTATCCGTTTTTATACCAACTATAGACCATGTTCCAGAGCTTATAAATGCACTGTTGCTTAAATCTTTAGATGGTATTGCCAGTACAGCGCTTGCAGTATCATGACCACAAACAGAAGATACATCAAATTTTTCAACGCAAATTTCACTTGTGATTTCTTCTTTCACTTCACCTAACAATCTTCCTGGACTATCAATATCTCTAAACCATTTTGTTGGTATTCCAAGTAACTCTAATAATTCATTATCTATTTTGTTAGATTCAGTTTCCATTAGTCCAGTTGTAGATGATATTGTATATTCATTGCTTATAATTCCAGAAAAAAGATAGTTAAATAAATCTGGCATAAATAATACTCTATCAACAGACTCCCTTAGATATGGTTTAGACTTTAAATCAGAATATATCTGAAGTACTGAATTTATTTTCTGAGGGTATACCCCTGTCTTTTTGAACAACTCTTCTCTTGAAATTATTTTGTAAAAATCATCCTCAAATTTATCTACTCTAGTATCTCTATAGCAGTGTGGTAAGGATAGTACATCTCCATTATTATCAATATAGCAATAATCCACCCCCCATGTATCAAAACCTATACTTTTTATAGGAGTGTCTTCATCGTTTTCATCAAATGCCATCTTTATCCCATACTTTATTTCTTGAAAAAGTTTAGCAAAATTCCAATATAGACTGTTATTAATTTCAACAGGAGAGTTGGAGAACCTATATACACTATTTAAAGATATCTTTCCATCATTGTATACGCTTTCCATTACTCTTCCTGAGCTTGCACCTAAATCTATAGCCAAGACTTTAAATTTCATAATTACTCCTTTTATTATTCGGGAAGCAAGCAAATGCTCACTCCCCTTGTATTTTACATATTAATTCTTATTTGTATAGAGGTCCAAAGTTTTTACAAGCTCTATAATCAGCTGACTCAAGATCATCAGTTCCCAATAATGCCCATGCCTTCGGTCTGAATATATCTTCCTCGTTAACATTGTGCATATTCACAGGTATTCTAAGTATAGAAGCCATAGTTATTAAATCTGCACCAATATGTCCGTATGAAATTGCACCGTGGTTTGCACACCAATTGTTCATTACATCGTATACAGTCTTAAATGCACCTTTTCCTGTAAGTCTAGGTACAAACCAAGTTGTAGGCCAAGTAGGATTTGTTCTATTATCAAGCTTTGCATGAACATCTGGATCCAAATCTACTGTATAACCTTCTGCTATCTGAAGAACTGGTCCAACTCCCTTAATTATATTCATTCTTGTCATTGTACAAGGCATTGCTCCTAGAGTTAAATAGTTCGTAGAGTATCCGCCACCTCTGAAGTATTCCTGTGATGCCGCTCTAAATTCAGTGTTATCAAGCATTTCTTTTACGTTTTCATCAGTCAATTCCCAGAATGGTCTCATTGCAGGCTTGCCATCTTTTCTTGCTCTACCTGTACCATCAAGAGTTGCAGATCCTGAGTTTATCAAATGAATAATACCATTTTCTGCAAGCCCTTCCAATTTTTTACCTGTTACTCTTTCAACAGCATCATTTGACCAGTAAGTTCTTACATCGGCAAATATCTGAGGAGTATTAGTCAACAAGTAATTTAATAACATACTTACTCCATTTAGAGAGTCATTTTCTGTCGCTGTTATATATGGTTTTCTAATTCCATTCCAGTCAAACTGAGTATTTAAAAATGTTTCCATAAAGTCACCATTTGGGAAATGGTCTGTCCATTGACGCTGACCTTGGAATCCACTAAGTATTGCATTGTGTCCTTCTGCTTCTTCTCCAAATCCTAGTTCTGCTAATCTATCATTGCCATCCATCAAGTCTCTGGCTATTATAAACATTTTTACAACAAATTCCCATTGTTTGTCTTTCTCTTCTCTTGATATCTGAAGTTCTTCCGGATTATCATCTTCTCCTTCAGTACAGTTTTCTCTAACCCATTTAATAGCTTTTTCATATTCTTCCTTGTCGTATATTTCTTCATCTATACGTCTAACAAATTCACTCATATCTATATATTCAGTTCTCATTCCAAGATAATCCTGGAAAAAGTCTGCATCTACTATTGATCCAGCTATACCCATTGATACGCTTCCCATAGATAGATATGATTTATCTCTCATAAGCCCAACTGCCAATGCACTTTTTGTATATCTAAGTATTTTCTCTTTTACATCATCAGGAATATTCTTATCATCAGCTTCTTGAACGTCCTTACCATAAATTCCAAATGCAGGAATTCCCTTCTGTGCATGAGCTGCTAATACTGCTGCTAAGTAAACTGCCCCTGGTCTTTCTGTTCCATTAAAGCCCCAAATTGCATGTGGTTTATCTGCAGACATATCCATAGTTTCTGATCCATAGCACCAACATGGAGTAACAGTCAAAGTCGCACATACGTTTTCCTTTTTGAAAAGACTATGACTTTTTGCTGCTTCACTAACTCCACCTATTGTAGACGGTGATATAACACATTCAACAGCAGTGCCATCTGGATACTTTAGGTTTGAAGATATAAATTCTGCAACCCTTTTTGCCATTCCATAAGTCTGTTCTTCTAAAGATTCCCTCACGCCTTTTCTTCTACCGTCAATTGTCGGTCTAATACCAATTTTTGGATAATTGTTCATTTTTTTCCTCCTCAGTTTATAATATATTATGAATATTTGGTAATTTTGTAATACCATTATATAATGATATTTTTATTTTGTGAATATTTGGCATATTTTCTGATTTTTTTAGCGTTTTATTGCCATTTTTTGTTCTAAATTATTCTTATTTGTTCTTTTAAATGGATATTCTATTGTTTTTACTTCCCAAAAAGTTTATAATTTTATTATTAGAATAACTACGAGGTGAATCATATGTTTAAAAACGAAAGGCTGGATGCTATTCTTAAGTATTTGAGCGAGAAAAAAATAGTAAAAATCAAAGAATTGCAAGATGAACTTTTCATATCCACATCTACACTTAGAAGAGATTTAATAGAACTTGAAAAAACAAAAAAAATCACAAAAAATCATGGTGTAGTTGAAATAGTAAAGGGTAAGAACGTCGAATATAGTTACCTGTTTAGAGAGTCAGAACATTCTCATGACAAAAAATATATTGCTGAATTGGCAAGTGTATTTTTAGGCAATAATCAGTCAATTTTTTTGGATGCAAGTACCACAACTAGTTTTTTGGTTCCTTATTTTCACAACACAAAAAATAACATTGTACTAACCAATGGAATAAAAACTGCACTTGAGTTACATGTTCATGACAATGTAACTACCCTTGTAGCTGGAGGACGTGTGGCATCTGGTTCCAACTCAATATTAGGTGATGAAGCCACTTCATTCATTAATAATTTTCACGCAGATATATCATTTATATCCTGCCGAGGCTTAAGTGTAGAAGGTCTTTTTGAAGCTAATTATAGTCAAGCCTCTGTCAAAAAATATATAATAAAAAATTCAGACTTTGTAGTTTTAATGTGTGATGACACCAAATTCAACCAACCACAATTTGCAAAATTAGCTTTTTTCAACGAGATCGATGTTATCATCACCAATAAAAAGCCAAGTGATGAAATGTTAAAAATATTTGAAAAAAATGATATAGAGGTTTTATATTAATTTGATTTCAATTTTAATTTTCAAAACAAAAAAAGAGAGCTTATAAGTGTTTATACTCATAAAGCTCTCTTTTTAAATTATTACTTTCTTATTATTACTTTCTTATTTTTACTTTCTTATCCCAATCTACTTGAAATTTTCAGGATATCTCCACGCATTTATTGCTTCAATATCAATAAACTCTGGTTCTCTTCCTTGGTTAATCGTAAGAACATTATAGTATATTTCTGCTACCTCTTCTAAATACTGAGCCTTTAATAACGTATCTTCAATCTCTTGTCCCATTGCAACTGCACCATGTTTTTCCATTAAAAAAACATCTGCTTTGTGTACCACTGGCTTTACGCTATCACCTAGCGCTTTTGTACCAGGCATTGCAAAATCAGAAACGGGAATTTCACTTTCCTTAAGTCCAAGTGACGCAATTTCGTATATTATTATTGGTATTGGTTTTTTTAGTATCGCAAATGATGTCGCCATTTTTGAATGAGTATGTACTACGGAAAAAACATCGCTTCTCTCCCTGTATATAGCAAGGTGCATCATAGTTTCACTAGTTGGCTTTCTTCCCTCTTTTGCATAGATTATTTCACCATCTATTGTTACTACACAAATATCATCCACTTCTAACTCTTCTCTATCGACTCCAGAAGGTGAAACTAATATATATCCACTTTCCTTATCTCTAATGCTGAAATTACCTGATTTATTCTTACATAAACCATCTCTTTGGGCCTCTCTGGCCACATTAATCAATCTCTTTTTTAAAATTTCTAACATAACAATCTTCTCCTGACATATTGTATTACTATTATTAAAATAACTCGCCATACATTTCAACTGTTTCTTCGAATGTAGGTACAAAAGGATTTCCAGGTGCACAAGCATCTATCATAGCATTTTTTGACAGCATTTCAAAGTCAAAATCCTCTTTTTTAACTCCAAACTCAGTTAGCTTAGAAGGTATTCCAACCCTTTTTGATAATGCTTTAATATCTTCGACAACCTTCAATGCACATTCTTCATCAGTCATCGACTCAACATTATATCCAAAAGCTTCTGCAACTAATCTAAACTTTGCTGGAACTCTCTGTGCATTTCTATCTTCAACTATTGGAAGCAACATTGCACAACAGACACCATGTGGAAGATTGTATACAGCACCTAGCTGATGAGCCATTGAATGAACATAACCTAAACCTGCATTATTAAATGCCATCCCTCCCAAGAAAATTGCATTTACCATAGCTTCTCTAGCGTCAATATCTTCGCCGTTTTCAACAGCTATCGGTAGGTACTTTACAATCAATTCAATTGCACCTTTTGCAAGTTTTTCTGTAACAGGATAAGAACCTGGAGTTACAAGTGATTCAAGAGCATGCGTAAGAGCGTCCATCCCAGTTGCTGCAGTCAAATTCTTAGGTTTAGACGTCATTAATTCTGGATCATTTACTGTAATAGTAGCCAATGAATTTTTATCAACCATAACCATTTTCACTTTTCTTTTAGTATCTGTTATTACATAGTTAATAGTAACTTCTGCTGATGTTCCTGCAGTAGTATTTATTGCAATTATTGGCAAGCTCCTCTTAGATGATTTATGTAGTCCTTCATAATCCTCTATTTTTCCCCCATTTGTAGCAAGAATACCTATACCATTTGCACAATCTTGTGAAGACCCTCCACCCAAAGATATAATGAAGTCACATTGATCTTTTTTTAATCTTTCAAGACCTTCGTTTACATTATCCACTCTAGGATTTTGAGCGACATCTTTGTAAACAACATATTTAACATTTTCTTTGTCCAAGATACTCTTAACTTTTGTAAAAATATCGCTATTATATAAAAAGTCATCAGTAACTAATAAGGCCTTTTTATAGCCTAAATCATTGATATAACTTCCTATCTCATTAATACAACCTCTTCCAATTAAATTCGTCGATGGAACATAAAAAACTGACATTTTCAAAATCTCCTTATCCTATTTTATTTTTGTATACTTATTATTTGAGAGAAACAGAATATTTTCTTTTATTGTCTCTGCTCGTCTATGTAACAAATATAATATATTTTTAATAACAATTAAATAGATTGTAAGCTTTTTGATTTTCTTCTGTTTTTTTTGGCAATATTTGTTAATAACTGTTCACTTTTGTTCATTTATTCTACACCGATCTATTTTTTTAATACCTAATCATTCTAGTCCTTACTAGCATTTTATAGAATTTAGTCTACCTTAATATCTAGCTTTGCAGTACCTTAAGTTTCTATATTCCAAGATGATAATATACTATACATTATTCAAATATTTTAAACACAAAAAAAGCAACCTATTGGTTGCTTTTAATACGTAAATTCGAATTTAAGTATTAATTATAATACTTCTGCTTAGTCCATATTGAATCTCTTTTTAAACTTATCGATTCTTCCACCCTTTTCGATATTCTTCTGCTTACCAGTATAGAATGGGTGACATTCTGAACATATTTCTACTCTTATTTCGTCCTGAGTCGAACCTGCCATAAATGTATTTCCACATGCACAACGTACTTCAACTTCATTGTATTTTGGCTGTATGTCTTTTTTCATCGTAAATTTCACCTCTTTCACTATATAATAAAGGATATACAATCCTTTTAAATTCAACTTCCTTATTATATCATAATAAAACCTCAGATTCAAGAATTTTTATTTATCTATTTGAAATTTATTTTTTTTATCATCTCAACAAAATCAAAGTTTGTCCTTGTTTTCTTTAATTCTTCAATCACCTTGTCTGTTACCACCTGAGTACTTTCTCCACTAAATGCCCTTCTAAGCTTATAAATCACTTCCATTTCATCCGTAGAAAGCAACAGATCTTCTCTTCTTGTTCCAGATTTGTAAACATCAATTGCAGGGAAAATTCTCTTTTCAGCCAATGATCTATCTAGATGAAGCTCCATATTTCCTGTTCCCTTAAATTCTTCAAATATAACATCATCCATTCTCGATCCAGTATCTACAAGAGCTGTACCTAATATTGTTAGAGAACCACCATTCCTAATGTTTCTTGCTGCTCCAAAGAATTTTTTAGGTCCATGTAACGCACCTGGATCTAAACCTCCAGAAAGAGTCCTTCCAGTAGGACTGATTGTCAGATTATATGCTCTCGCTAGTCTCGTTATACTGTCTAGTAAAATCACTACATCCTTTCCATGTTCAACCAATCTCTGTGCCCTATTTAAGACCATTTCAGCTACCTTTACATGATGTGAAGATGCCTGATCAAATGTAGAGTAAATCACTTCGCCGTCAATAGATTCTTTCATATCAGTAACTTCTTCAGGTCTTTCATCTATCAGTAGCACAATTAAAGTCATATTTGGATGATTTTTTGATATACTATTAGCTACTTTTTTCAACAATACTGTCTTTCCTACCTTTGGTGGAGCAACAATTAAGCCTCTTTGCCCCCTTCCAATTGGGGAAAATAAGTCGATTATTCTAGTCGATAAAGACTGGCTATCAGTTTCTAGATTAAGTTTTTTATCTGGATATACTGGAGTTAATTGTTCGAAAGGTACTCTTCCCCTTGCTGATGATGGTGCTTCGTTATTTATCTTGTGGATAAACATCAACCCTTTAAATCTTTCACTTGGATTTTCTGGCTTTGTTACACCAGTTACAAAATCGCCCGTCTTAAGTGAGAATTTTCTAATTTGATTTGGCGAAACATATATATCATTTTCTGTTGAAAGATAATTACTGCCCCTTAAAAATCCAAATCCGTCTGGTAAAATTTCAAGCACTCCTTCCCCTCTGTTTTCATCAGTCAATTCAGGGGGTATAAATAAGTTATTTTCGTGCTCTCTAAAAGTGTTTTCGTGTTCCCTGTTAAGCCTCTGCCTATCATTTCTACCATTGCTTGATATTCCATTAGAAGTACTATAAGTTCTAGGTCTATAGTTCTTTTTTTCTAATTCAACAATATCGTCGTATTTATCAGAACTTACATCGTCAGCCATCGTATTTTCTGAAAGAACTTCATCAAATACCCTATTAAAATCTATTTTTTCTAACTCAATTTTTTCAATAATCCGACTTACCAATTCATCTTTTTTATATGTCGTTGCAGATTTTAGATTTATTTTTTTAGCCATTAGTCTTAGTTCGACAAGACTTTCTTTTTTTAATTTTTCGATGTATTTTTCTACATCAGCCATATATTATTCCTCCCTTTATTTCTCTGGTGCTTATTCTATTTCATAAGTACGCTTATTGCAAATGCAACGCTTGATACCGCAAACATAAGTGCAATAAAAATCGAAACTACTTTATACATCATCTTACTTTTTTTCTTTGCCATAAAATCACCTTTCAATATCTATTAATTTTACAATTATATATTTACTTAATATACTTTTACTGTATTTACTTATCTTTACAATTTTTCTCACATATATTTTCTATATACTTTAAAAAGTCCTCTCTTAGTTCTGGTCTTTTTAGTGCAAAATCAACTGTGGCCTGTAAAAATCCCTGTTTATCGCCCAAGTCATATCTTCTACCCTCAAATACATATGCGTAGATACTATTTTTTTCATTTAACTTCTCAAGAGCATCGGTTAGCTGCACTTCTCCATTTTTACCTGGAGGTAAATCTCCCAGAATATCAAATATTTCAGGCGTTATTATATATCTACCAAGAATAGCTACTTTTGATGGAGCTTTATCTGGATCTGGTTTTTCAACTAAAGCCTTTACCTTGTAAATATCATCTTCAATTTTTTCTCCATCTACAATCCCATACTTGTCAGTGTTTTCTTTTTCAACCTCTTGTACACCCAAAATAGTTGTATTATACTTGTCATATGCGTCTATAAGTTGCTTTAAACAAGGTTTTTTATCCCCATTATCGACAATATCATCACCTAACATAATTGCAAACGGTTCATCACCAATAAAATATCTCGCACAGTATATAGCATCACCAAGCCCCTTTGGCTCTTTTTGTCTGATATAGTGAATATTGACCATGTTCGATATATTTCTAACAACACTTAAAAGTTCTTCTTTGCCTTTATTTTCTAATTCTAACTCTAGTTCTACTGATTTATCAAAGTGATCCTCAATCGATTTTTTGTTTCTACCTGTTATTATAAGTATTTCTTCAACCCCAGAAGCTACTGCCTCTTCAATTATATACTGAAGTGTAGGTTTATCCACTATTGGCAACATTTCTTTAGGCTGAGCCTTCGTTGCTGGCAAAAATCTCGTTCCCAATCCTGCTGCAGGTATTACTGCCTTTTTAACTGTAGTTTTCATATTATTCTCCTATTTTTAAGAGTATATTTATAATTTATAATCTACACTCTTTACCCGTTTACTTTTTCATTTTTTATTATAACAAGACAAATCTTAATGAATTTTTAGCTTTAGCTAAAAATTCGACATACGCATTTCAACGATGCGAGATTTGCTCACCGCCTGAAGATCCAAAAAGTACCCGCCACCTACACTTTGTTTAGAGGAGGGGGACATCTTCGCCGAGTTATTAGACCTTCTAAATTATCAAATTCACTAATTCGTATGTTATCAATCTCAAGCATTGTCATTATTGAAATAAGAATCATCTCTCCTGTCAGGATAATTTCTGCTCTCTTTGGCTGAAGTCCAGCTATCAAGCGTCTCTCATCTAATGATTTCCTTTTGATGAAATTAAATTGACCGATAATATCATCTAAACTGACTACGCTATTGTGAATTTTATCCATTGAATATTTCTCTAGCTTTTGATTAATAGCTGAAGTAGAAGTTATAGTACCACCTATTCCGATTAAATTAAAATCTCTACCTATTTTTTTTATTTCTTCAATAACATCTTTTATATTTTCTTCTATAAAATTTCGTTGTACTTTTAGTTCTCTGTCATCTTCTGGCATTTTACTGATAAACTTCTCAGTAAGTAACAACGCTCCAACATCGACGCTCTTTCTATAAAAAATCTTGTCGAAATCACCCATAATAAACTCGGTAGATCCCCCACCTATATCTATTATCAGCAAAGTTTCATTTACAAGCTCACTTGATTTTAATCCTTTTACCACTCCACTATAACCGAGTAAAGCTTCTTGATCACCTGTTATTATTTCTATTTCAATGCCAATCAAATTATTCACTTTATCAATAAAAATATCTTTGTTTTTTGCATTTCTAAGAGCAGCTGTTCCAATACATTTTATTGACTCCACCTTGAAATCCTCTGCAATTTCTACAAATTTTTTCAATGCAGTTATATTCTCATCTATCGACTCTTCTGAAATAACTCCAGAGGAGTCAATTCCTCTACCCAATCTAGTTGTATTTATTATTTTTTCCCTAGATACAAATTCACCGTCTACTACTTCAGCTAATAATAGTCTCATTGAATTTGTACCTATATCTATAGTTGCATATCTCATATTATCAACCTATACCGATTCGTAAAGCTCTTTTGCACCATCTTTTAGCACATGCTCTTTAACCTCAAGAATTCTATATTTCACCACTTTTTCTCCAAATGTAAGAGTCAAAATATCTCCAACGTTAACTTCCGAAGAAGACTTTGCTAGCTTTCCATTTATTTGTACTATGCCTTTTTCGCACGCCTCTTTCGCAACAGTTCTCCTCTTAATGATCCTTGAAACTTTCAAAAATTTATCTAATCTCATAACTACCTCTCTTTATGTTGTACTCTATTGCCTCAACTGTAGCAAATCCTGTTACTTATATCCCATGACTACCTTTATTTATGTGTATAGTCCACTGATATTTCGTTTTAAGAAGATATAAACCTTCGCCTAGTTGTACTGTTAAACTAATACAATCGACCTATCTCCTATTATACCACATTAGTCATTTCTTTTCTAAGGGTTGTTGACGCTATATTTTTAAATAATATATCTTAAAATAAAAAAATAGTACTGGTAATATATACCAATACTATTTAGTAAACAATTTAATCTCTTACTTATTAACTAATTCTTTAAGACCTTTTCCAGCTTTGAAAACAGGCGCCTTTGAAGCAGGTATTTCTATAACTTCTTCTGGCTTTCTTGGGTTTCTTCCTGATCTAGCAGCTCTTTCTCTAGTTTCGAAAGTACCAAATCCTACTAACTGAACTTTTTCTCCAGCTACAAGTGTTTCTTCAACAACCTTCATAAAAGCGTTTAAAGATAATTCACTTTCCTTCTTTGTTAAATTACTTTTTTCTGCCATTTTTGCAACTAATTCTGCTTTGTTCACAATTATTACCTCCTATTAATGATATATTATACAACTTTAAATTCAAAAATTTATATCTAGTTGACAAGATTATTATACATAACTTTTGGCTATTTTTCAATGTTTTTTATTAATTTTTATTTTTTGCCTCTTGCCAATATGATTCCATGACATCTAATCCCACTTCGTCAAAACATTTTCCAGACTCAATGACTTTATTTTCTACATGCATAAAACGTTTCAAAAACTTAGTATTTGCAAGGTTTAGAGCTTTTTCAGAGTCAATTTCTAAAAATCTAGCTAGGTTTACAAGTGCAAATAATAAATCTCCAAATTCTTCTAATGTTTTTTCAAAATCACCAACCTTGTACTCAAACAAAAACTCATTGTATTCTTCCTTCACCTTATCAAATACACACGATATATCATCCCAATCAAAGCCAACTTTTGCTGCTTTTGCTTGAATTTTTTCAGCTTTTATCAAGGAAGGAAGTCCTTTTGGTATCTTAGACATACTTTCAAAAACTGTGGTTTCATCTTTTTCAATCATCTTTTGACTTTCCCACCTTTTATCAGCACTATCTTTCTCGTACTCAATATCTCCGAAAACGTGAGGATGCCTATTTACCATTTTTTCAGATATGCTATTACATACTTCATCAAAATCAAAGTACCCTTCTTCTATTCCAATCTGACAGTGTAGGACAATATTATAAAGAACATCCCCCAATTCTTCTACTAACAAATCAAAATCATCTCTCTCAATACTATCAATCACTTCATAACATTCTTCAATTAAGTATCTAGTCAGAGATTCATGAGTCTGTTTTTTATCCCAAGGACAACCATCATCACCTCTAAGCGTTTTCGTTATTTCAATCAAGTCAAAAATATCCTTAAATTTTTTATTGCTTGATTTAGGTATAAATACACTCGTAATATGATCAAATAAATTACTTTCCATATCTAGATCACAAAGTTTTATCTTATTTTTTCTTTCTTTTCCTTTTATACCTGCTGAATTTACAATCCAAATCTCTGTATCGTCATCATAATACTCCATCAGAGATATTTTTGTATTCGATGCAATAAACCTATCATAAACCTGAGTTATAATAATATTTGCATTGGAATCAAGGTTTTTTCTTTGAATATCAAATGCATCCAACAATCTGAATCCTTCTGAAGGATCAAATCCTAAATATGAATACATTGCATCAATAAAACTCATCGATGGTATTACACTTACCCCTACTCCTTGAATTTTGGCATACTTTTCAATCAGTGAAACGGTACTTTCTGCAACTCTCGGATGTCCTGGAACAGCGTAGATAATATCTTCTGATATACCTTCTCTAACAACTTCATTTGAAATTGCTTCATATACATTTTCAAACGAATCACCTTGATCATAAAAATGGTCATAGGAAGTGTATTTAATATTTAAAAACTCTATTATTGGATGTTTTTCAGTCCGAAGATATATTTTTTTTCCAGATTTCAGCTCATTATAAGCACCAAAACTTATCTGACTAATATCTCCAGCACCTAGACCAACTATTGTAATTGACATTTTCTACCTCGTATTCTTGTATTGACTAATTCTTTTTTCTATTCTTGTCTATACCATCTACATTATCTATATCTATATCTTTATCTTTATCTTTATCTTTATCTTTATCTTTATCTTTACCTTTATTTTTTTATATTCTATTTCACATTTAATTGTCTATCTTATTATTTTAATTTTTTTAAGCTTCCTCAAAATACTTTTACCCTTTGGCATCGCTAGTATTTCTTCTTCCGATATTCCACCAATCGCCAATATAACAATAATATAAATCAACCCACCTATCATAATAGAAATCAAAGTAGCAATTTTAGCATTTAAAAACATACTCATACCTATATATGAATATCTCGCTCCTAAAAACATCAATATCACTGTAATCAGTGGTTTTATAAAAAATTGCATCATATCAAAATTTATTTTTAAGTATTTTTTAATATAAATATACTCGATTATTGCTGCAATCATATATGATATCACCGTACCAAATGCAGAACCTATTATATTGATAGAAGGTATTGCTGTAAGTGTATAACTGACTATCACCTTCCCAAGTATTCCGCATAAAAGAGCATATACTGGTATCATAGGCTTTCCCACACCCTGTAGTATACCGTTAAATGTGTATAAAAGACCAAGGAAAATACATGCTGGTGCCAATGTAAATAGCATTAAACCAACAACATTAGATGCCTGTTTTGGAAAAAGTAGTGCCATTATAGGTTCTGAAAGTGCTGCTAATCCAAATGCACATGGAAGTAATAACAATAGTGTGATTTTAAACGCCAACTTTGCATTATGTCTGGCTTCATCATATTTTTTCAGCGTAAATGATTCTGATATTGCCGGCACCAAACTCATACCTATAGCAGTCGTAAAAATCATCGGCATAACAATAATAGGCATCGACATTCCAGTTAGCTGACCAAGCATTGCATTAGCAGATTTTAATGTATATCCAGCCGCTTCAAGCCTTGAGATTACAATCACTGTATCCACAACATTTACCAACGGCATTACACAGGCTCCTATACTTATTGGAATAACCACCTTGATAATTTTACTAATTATTTCTGAATTACTTTGTTTGACATAACCAACACTATTTTCTATCAATTCTTTTCTATGTTTAGAATCTTTAAAATACACAAATGCCAAGAACAAGAACGATGCAAAAGCACCTATTGTTGCTCCAGATATACCACCTGCAGCCCCTAACTTTGCGCCAAACTTCGACATTAGTAAGTATGCAAGAGTCAGTCCCAAAAATACTCTAAATACCTGCTCTAGTATTTGCGATATCGCTATTCTGGACATTTGTTGATATCCCTGATAATATCCTCTATATGCAGACATAGAAGGCACAATAAGAAGCGCTGGTGCAATCGCACGCATAGCAGTCACAGCATTTGGGTTGTGTTGAACATTTGTTACTATATGATTTGCACCAAAAAACAAGATTAAAAATGCAGTAAATCCTGTTGCAAATAACATAATATGTGTTATCTTAAAAATTTCATTTGCACCTTTATGGTTACCTAATGCCACCTGTTCTGATACTAACTTTGCAATCGCAGTTGGAAACCCCGCTGTAGCAAGCGTCAAGAATAGAGCATAAACTGGATATGCAGTCTGATAATATCCCATCCCCTGCTCACCTATAAAGTTTGCAAGTGGGATTCTAAATATGGCTCCCAAAATTTTTATTATAACACCTGCCGCCCCTAATATTAGGGTACCCATTAAAAAGGTATTTTTCTTACTTCCTAATCCCATTGTATCCTCCAATTTATCCTTAAATAAT
>JBDHVM010000003.1:0-18818 GCA_039809725.1 Peptostreptococcus sp. | reverse complement strand
CTTCCCTCAAGAAATATTTGAAACTTTGGATATCAAGGTAGTATATCCTGAAAACCAGGCTGCTGCAATATCTGCAAAAGGTGGCGGACAGAGAATGTGCGAAATAGCTGAAAACGAAGGCTATTCAAATGATATATGTGCTTATGCAAGAATCAGTTTAGCATATATGGGAGTTAAAGATGCTCCAGAACTTAATATGCCACAACCTGACTTTGTAGCATGTTGCAACAACATCTGTAACTGTATGATTAAATGGTATGAAAATATCGCAAAAGAGCTTAATATACCGCTAATATTAATCGATGTTCCATACAATAACGATTATGATGCTGAAGAAGATAGAGTTGAATATCTAAAGGGTCAGTTTGACCATGCTATCAAGCAGTTAGAAGATTTAACTGGCAAAAAGTGGGATGAAAAGAAATTTGAGGAAGTAATGGCAATTTCTCAAAGAACTGGTAGAGCGTGGTTAGATGCAACAGGATATGCAAGATATACTCCATCTCCATTCAGTGGATTTGACGTATTCAACCATATGGCAGTTGCGGTATGTGCAAGAGGAAAAATTGAATCTGCACTTGCTTTCGAAAAGCTAGCTAAGGAATTTGATGAAAACGTTAAGACAGGAAAGTCAACATTTAAGGGTGAAGAAAAGTATAGAATACTTTTTGAAGGAATTGCATGTTGGCCACACCTAAGACATACATTTAAGCAATTGAAAGACAGTGGTGTTAACGTATGTGGTACTGTGTATGCGGATGCTTTCGGATACATCTACAACAACACAAATGAACTTATGAAGGCTTACTGTGGAACACCAAATGCTATTTCATACGAAAGAGCAACTGATATGAGACTTAAGTTGGTAGAAGAAAATAACATAGATGGTATGTTAATTCACATCAATAGAAGTTGTAAGCAGTGGAGTGGAATAATGTATGAAATGGAAAGAGAAATAAGAGAAAAAACTGGAATCCCTACTGCAACTTTCGATGGTGACCAAGCGGATCCAAGAAACTTCTCAGAAGCACAGTATGATACAAGAGTACAGGGGCTTATAGAAGTTATGGAAGCAAATAAAGCAGCTAAGATGAAGGAGGCACAGAGACATGAGTAATATCGACGTATTATTAAACAAACTTGACGTATGTCCATTAAATCAGTTAGATAAATATGTAGCAGATGGTAAGAAAGTTATTGGTTGTGCACCAGTGTACGCACCAGAAGAACTAGTATACGCATCAGGCATGATACCAATGGGAATCTGGGGTATGGAAGGTGATGTATCTCTATCAAAAGAGTACTTCCCAGCATTCTACGCTTCAGTAATACTTAGATTGATGGATTTGGGACTTGAAGGAAAACTTGATAAGATGTCAGGTATGATCATACCAGGGCTTAGCGATGGTCTTAAGGGACTTAGCCAGAACTGGAAAAGAGCAATCAAAAACGTTCCTTGTCTTTATATAGCTTATGGACAGAATAGAAAGATTGAAGCTGGTGTTACATACAATGAAAAACAGTATGATAAACTAAAAGCACAATTAGAAGAAATATCTGGAGCAAAGATTGAAGATTCTAAGATAGAAGAAGCTATTGTTTTATACAACAAGCACAGAAAAGCTATGCAGGAGTTCAACACATTGGCTGCAACTCACTTAAATACAATTACTCCTACTTACAGAGCAAGAGTAATGTCAAGTGCATACTTCTTCGATAAGGCTGAACACTTGGCAATCTTAGAAGAATTAAATAATGAACTAAAGGCTTTACCAGAAGAAAAATTTGATGGTAAGAAGGTTGTTACAACTGGAATAATAGCCAACAGCCCTGAAATACTAAAGATATTTGAAAACTATAAACTAGGTGTTGTAGACGACAATATCAACCACGAATCAGGACAGTTTGATTATTTAGTTGATGAAGGTACTGACAATCCGCTAAGAGCATTAGCAAAATGGATTTCAGATATAGAAGGAAGTACATTATTATACGATCCAGAAAAACTTAGAGGTAAAATAATAATCGATAAGGTTAAAAAGCACAATGCAAACGGCGTTGTATACCTACTTACTAAGTTTAGTGATTCAGATGAATTTGATTATCCAATCATAAGAAATGAATTGAACGAGGAAGGTATAATGAACATCCTAGTTGAAGTTGATCAGCAAATGACTAACTTCGAGCAAGCAAATACTGCATTGCAGACATTTGCAGATATGATTTAGTAAAAAATGTTAAAATTTTAAGGAGGCAATTTATGATTTTCGAAAAAGAACATGAGTTAGTTCGTCAGCTAGCTAAAGAATTCGCAGAAAAAGAAATTAAACCAACTGCAGAAGAAGTTGATGAAACAGGCGAATTCCCTATGGAAATTTACCAAAAGATGGCTGAAGCAGGATTTTTAGGTATTAAAATACCTCAGGAATATGGCGGTTCAGGTGGAGATCACCGTTCATACGCTATAGTAATGGAAGAATTAGCTAAGGCATCAGGTGTATCAACAATTTGGATATCTTCTCCAAACTCACTACAGTCAACTCCAATATTGAGAGACGGTACTGAAGAACAGAAAGAAAAATATCTTAGACCAATGGTAACAGGCGAAAAAATGTTCTGTTTTGCATTAACTGAGCCAGGTGCAGGTTCAGATGCTGCGTCAATATTGACTACAGCAGTAAAAGATGGTGATGACTATATCATCAACGGTAGAAAGACATTTATAACAGGAGCTCCTGTTTCAGATTATATCATATTGTTTGCTAAGACAAGCAATGATAAAGGTGCTAAAGGAATTTCTACTTTCGTAGTTGATTCTAAATTAGAAGGTGTATCTTTTGGTAAGCCAGAACACAAAATGGGTGTAATTGGTTGCCCTACAAGTGATGTTGTTTTAGAAAACGTAAGAGTATCTAAAGACAATATGCTTGGAAAAGAAGGTAGAGGATTTATCAACGCAATGAAGACTCTAAGTGTTGGTAGATTAGGTATTGCTTGTCAGGCTCTAGGTTTAGCTGAAGGAGCTATGGAAGAAGCAATAAAATATGCAAAATCAAGATCTCAGTTCGGAAAAACACTAGCAAAATTCCAGAATACTCAGTTTGTACTAGCTGAAATGGAAACTAAATTAGCAGCTATGCGTCACCTTGTTTACGATGCAGCGTATAAGATGGATTTAGGTCAAGCCGCTGACAAAGAAGCTTCTATGGCAAAATTATTTGCAACTGAAGAAGCTAAGTGGATAATTGACAAGGCTCTACAGATCCATGGTGGATATGGATACATTAAAGAATATCCAATCGAAAGAATATACAGAGATATCAGAGTAACTTCTATATATGAAGGTACATCAGAAGTTCAAAAGATGGTTATAGCATCAAGCTTATTGAAATAATGGAGGTAGAATAGATGAAAATTGTAGTTTGCATAAAGCAAGTACCAGATACAACAGAGGTTAAACTTGACCCTGTTAAGAATACTTTGATCCGTGATGGAGTTCCAAGTATTATAAACCCTGATGATAAGTCAGGTTTGGAGCTAGCACTTCAAATTAAAGAAACAGTTCCAGGAAGTACAATAACAGTTATATCAATGGGACCTCCTCAGGCAGAATCAGCTTTGAGAGAAGCATTGGCTATGGGATGCGATGACGCTTTACTTATTTCTGATAGAGCGTTTGGTGGAGCAGATACTTGGGCTACATCTTCTACAATTGCAGGAGCATTGAGAAACTTAGAATACGATATTATTATAGCAGGTAGACAGGCTATAGATGGTGATACAGCACAGGTTGGACCTCAGATAGCAGAACATCTTCAGATACCACAGATTTCATACTGTGAACAGTTGACTGTTGAAAATGGTAACTTTATTGTTAAGAGACAGTTTGAAGATAGATATCATATGATAGAAATCAAACCACCTTGCTTAATCACAACACTAAGCGAAGAAATTGCTCCAAGATATATGTCAATTGGCGGTATTTTCAATGCTTATAAGAAGGACGTTAAAGTTTGGGGACTAAAAGACATCGAAGAAAATTTAGATATTGCAAATATCGGTTTAAAGGGTTCACCTACAAATGTTAAGAAGTCATTCACTAAGCAAGCTAAGGGCAAAGGTGTTAAACTTGAAGGATTAACTCCTGAAGAAGCAGCAGATGCAATAATTGCTAAGCTACAAGAAAAGTTCTTTATATAAGAGCATTGCGAAAGTACGTATAAGTACTGTGAGAATTGAAAGATAACTTTAATAATATAATTTGAAAGGAAGATTACCTAATGAACAAGGATATTTTTGTAGTAGTTGAACAGGTAGACGGTGTCATTCAAAAAGTAGGCATCGAGCTAATTGGTATAGCAAGTAAACTAGCTGCTGACTTAGATCAGAAAGTAGTTGCAGTTTTACTTGGAGATAATATAAAAGGATTGGCAGATACATTAATTTATCACGGAGCTGAAAAAGTTATATGTGTAGATGACCCAATGTTGAAAGTATATGCGACTGAGCCATATACAAAGGCTTTAAACGCAGTTGTTGAAGCACATAAACCTGAAATAGTTCTTTACGGAGCTACTTCAATAGGAAGAGACTTAGCACCTAGAGTTTCTGCAAGAGTTCATACTGGACTTACTGCGGACTGTACTAAGTTAGAAATAGATCCAGAAACTAAATTGTTGTTAATGACTAGACCAGCATTTGGTGGTAACATAATGGCTACTATCGTTTGTAAAGAGTTTAGACCACAGATGGCAACAGTTAGACCTGGAGTTATGCAGGCACTACCTAGAGATACTTCTAGAAAAGGCGAAGTTGAAATTTTTAAGGTTGACTTCGTACCAGAAGATATGAATATTAAAATAAGAGAAGTTGTAAAGTCTACACATGCAAAAGTAGATATAACTGAATCTAAAATACTTATATCTGGTGGTAGAGGTATAGGCGGTCCTGAATACTTTGATGTACTAAAAGAGCTTGCTGATGAGTTAGGTGGACTAGTTACATCTTCAAGAGCAAACGTTGATGCTGGATGGATAGGAAGAGAAAGACAGGTTGGACAGACTGGTAAGACAGTAAGACCTGATCTATATATGGCTTGTGGTATTTCAGGAGCTATACAGCATTTAGCTGGTATGGAAGATTCAGAGTTTATAATTGCTATAAACAAAGATACTCAGGCTCCAATATTTGGAGTAGCTGATCTAGGAGTAGTTGGAGATGTTCATAAGATAATGCCAATACTAATAGAAAAAGTTAGAGCAATAAAAGCTGCTAACAACGAAATGTAATACAAACATATTATCAATTTTTTAATAAAAATAAACAGTTTGTTTAATAATGTGCGGTAAAAATTTGTTATTTATGGTATTTGGCAAATTTTTTCATGGAAAAACATAATTAAATATAGTATAATATATCTAGGGGATTAAGCGAATTCTTCTCCTAGATATGAATACTATGAACAAATATCTATACTTGATTAATTTCTGTTTAATCAAGTCTATATTTTTTTACCTTATTATTTTTTTATTTAATTTTTTATGTAAATATAGATTATTCTTATAAAAGATCAAGAATTTAGTAAAGAATTCAAAAAATACTTGGAAAATGAAAGAAATTGACGTTTAAACAGTTAATTAAATAACGGTTCATATTAAATTTTAGGAGGCGAAGTAATGGTTAAGGTTAGAATCACTTGCAACAAGAACATTATTGAAAGATTTGGTGTTAAGAAACCGGAAGGATGGGATTTCCAGTATATTAATTACCCATGCTCAGACGAAGAATTAGTTGAGCAGTGTAAGGATGCTGATATAGTGTTCTGTGGTCCGGTAGATCATTTCAGAAGAGATGTAGTAGAAAAACTTGATAACTGTAAACTTATTCAATCTTTAGGTGTTGGATTCGATAAAATCGATCTAGAAGCTACTAAGGAAAAAGGTATTTTTGTTTGTAATAATAGAGCAGTTAACGCTGTCCCAGTTGCTGAATTAGCATTAGGTCATATGATTTCTTCTTTAAGAAGAATGCCAGAAGCTGATGCAAAGATAAAGGCAAAAGGTGTTGACGGATTTAATGAAAGTTTCAAAGAATATCAAGTTAAAGGACAAAGTGAGCTAAGCTCAAGAGTAATAGGTCTTGTTGGACTAGGAGCTATAGGAAAAGCGGCTGTAAGAATGCTTAAAGCTTTTGGATGCAAGATACTTTACTATGATGTATTCAGAGCATCAGAAGAATATGAATTAGAAAATGATTTAACTTTCTGTACATATGATGAAATATTAGCAAATTGTGACATTATTTCATACCACGTTCCAGTTCTAGATGCAACTAGAGATATGGTTCGTAAAGAAACTATTGAAAAAATGAAACAAGATGCAATAATCATCAACGTTGCAAGAGGTGAAATTGTTAATAATGAAGATTTGGCTGAAGCACTAAACAACGGCAGAATATTTGCTGGTCTAGATGTTATTGCTCCTGAACCACCAACAGCTGATCAACCTCTATTTAACCTAACAGATGCAGGTAAGGCTAGATTATCAATAACTCCTCATATAGCAGGAACAACTGATGATGCGTTCATTAGAATGTCAGAATGGTCTTATGACAACATGGTTAAGGTTATGAACGGCGAAAGACCAAACAACGTAGTTAACGGTCTTTAAAATGAAAGGGCATTTTGCCAAAAATCTATTTTAGAAGGTGAATGAGTATGGAAATTAAAAGAAAAGACGTGTTAGTTTGTGGATTTGCATTGTTTGCAATTTTCTTTGGTGCTGGTAACTTGATCTTCCCACCATATCTAGGTGTATTAGCCGGAGACAGATGGTATGAAGCAATGTTCGCATTCTTGTTATCAGATCCAGTATTACCAATACTAGGGGTTATCATGACAGCAAAACTTGGGGGTAGAGCTGATGACCTTGGTAAGAGAGTTGGACCTAAGTTCGCTAAGTTGATCGGTACTATAGCGATACTTACAATTGGACCTTTCTTTGCGGTTCCAAGAACAGGTGCTACAACTCATGAAATATTTGTAAAACCATTATTTAGTGGAGTTCCAATCTGGGTTACTGCAATAGTATTCTTCGGATTAACTCTTTATATAACACTAAATCCTGGTAGAGTTATCGATGTTATTGGTAAGTATCTTACTCCAGCGTTGATAATTATATTAACAATAATCGTTGTAGTGTCAATAGTAAATCCTCCAGATCCAAAGGTTACTACTGCAACTCAGGGGCTATTTGCAATGGGATTCAAAGAAGGTTATCAGACAATGGATGCCTTGGGATCACCTTTGATGGCTGGTATAGTTGCGACAGACTTGATCAGACGTGGATATACTGATAAGGAACTTCAGTTTAAAGTCAGCATAAGAGTTGGTATGGTTGCTTTTGTTCTTCTAGCACTTGTTTACGGTGGTTTAACTTATGCTGGTGCAACAGTAGGTGGACATTTCAATGCTACTACTGAAAGAACAGCTTTACTAATAGGTATGGTTGAACTTATGTTAGGTAACGTAGGTAAAGTATTTATGGGTGTTGCAGTTGCACTTGCTTGTATGACAACTTCTACAGGACTTGTTTCAACTTGTGGTAACTATTTTGAAACTATTTCAGATGGAAAATTAAAGTACAAACATATAGTAATTGTTTCTACTGCTATAGCCTTTGTACTATCTTTCCTAGGTGTTGATGGATTGATAAAAGTTGCAGTTCCAATTCTATCTGCAATTTATCCAGTAATCATAGTTCTTATTATACTTGCAATATTTGACAGTAAAATCAAGTATAACTGGACATATACAGGTGCTGTTATAGGTGCTTTCGTAGTATCTCTAATAGAAAGTATAAACCTTGCATCTTTAATGAGAGGTGGAAATCTACTTGCTGGACCTGTAAAGGTAATTCAGAGTTTCCCACTTGCTAAGTACGGATTTGAATGGGTTGTTCCTGCAGTAGTATGCGCTGTTGTTTTAACACTTATAAGCATAGCTACAAAAAAAGGAAAAACAATTAACGATGTAATTGAGCATTAGATTTTTGAAGGAACATTAAAAAATCAATAATAAAATTGAATTGAAATTACTTGCCTCTTTTCGAAAACATAGAGAAGAGGTAAGGGTTTCAGTTTTTATGCAAAAAAATATAATTTATTTTAGGAGGATTTACAATGTTATCACAAGATATGATAAAATTAGGTACTGCAAAATCAATAATCAGAGAATTAGCTGGATTTGGTGCACAGAGAGCTGCTATTGTAGGAGCTGAAAACGTTTTAGACTTTAGTTTAGGTAACCCTAGTGTTCCTGCTCCAAAGGCTGTTCAGGATGCAATAGTTGATATAATCAACACTTACGAACCAAAAGTATACCACAGCTACAGTTCAGGTGCTGGACATGATGGTTGTAGAACTGCAATAGCAAACAACTTAAATAAGAGATTTGGCACTGACTATACTAAGGACAATCTATTGATGACTTGTGGTGCTGCTGCGTCTTTAAATATTTCTTTCAAGGCTTTAATAGCATCTCCAGAAGATGAAATAATGGTACTAGCTCCATTCTTCCCAGAATACACAGTATTCATTCAGGGACAGGGCGGAAAGCAAGTATTAGTTCCTTGTAAAGATGATATGCAGTTAAATCTTGAAGGCGTAAAAGCTGCTTTAACTCCAAATACAAAGGCAATTGTAGTTAACTCTCCTAACAACCCATCAGGTGTTGTTTACACTAGAGAAGAGGTTGAAGGACTTTGCGAATTACTAAAGGCAAAATCTGAAGAATATGGTCACCCAATTTATTTAATAACTGATGAACCATATAGAGAATTAGTTCTAATAGATGGATTAGAAGTACCATTTATACCAAATATGTATGACAACACAATAGTTTGCTACTCTTGGTCAAAATCTCTTTCTTTACCAGGTGAACGTATAGGTTATGTACTTGTACCAAACAAGGTTGAAGATAAGATGACAATGGCAGCTATAGCTGGTGCTGCAAGAGTTCTTGGATACGTTTGTGCTCCAACTCTATTCCAGATGGTAATAGAAAGATGTATAGATGTTGAACCAGATTTAACAGTATACAAGAAAAATAGAGACATATTATTTGAAGGATTAACTAAGTTGGGATATAAGGTTGCTAAGCCAGCTGGTGCATTCTACTTATTTATAGAAGCTCCAGATGGAGATTCTGTTAAGTTCTCAGAAAAAGCAAAAGAATACGATATGTTAGTTGTACCAGGTGCTGGATTTGGTTCACCTGCTCATATGAGATTATCTTACTGTGTAGAAACTGAAAAGTGTGAAAAATCACTAGAAGTATTTGCAAAGATGATGGAAGATTACAAATAAGATATTTGAATAAATAATTAAAAGCTTTGATGGTAGAGAGGAAACTCTCTTACTATCAAAGCTTTTTTATATTTTGGCGTTGCACGTTTACTGTTTTACACTAACTGTAAAACGAATCTTCCAATTAAAGTTACAACTACAATTGAAATAATTGTTCTTTCTAAGAATATAATAAAAATCTCGCCGAGCTTAATAGGTATTTTTGTTCCTATTATAAGAGCACCTACTTCACTCATATAGATAAGCTGAGTAACAGAAACAGTAGCAATTACAAATCTAGTAAGCTCACTTGTAATTTCTTTACTTGCAATAATTGATGGAATAAACATATCTGTAAAACCGACTAAAATTGTCTTTGAAGCAGACACAGGCTCAGGTAAGTTTAACAACTCAAGCAAAGGTATAAAAGGTTTACCAAGTATTTCAAAAACTGGCGTATGATGTGAAACTATCAAAGCTAGTGTTCCAAAAGCCAAAACAACTGGCAAAACACCAATCCACATATCTAGTGCATTCTTTATTCCATTTTTGAAAAACTCTACAAATCCATTGTGTGCAGAAGCTTTTGCAATGGCTTGACTCATTGCCCAACTCAAATGAGTTTCTCCATTTGGAATACTCTCATCAAGAGTTTCTCCGTCATCATAATAGTGATCTTTTTTTGTAGACAGTGGTGGAATTCTTGGAACAATAATAGCACACACAAAACCTACAAAACAAATAGTAAGATAGTATGGAACGAAAAGATGAGCCATATTTATCTGCTTTAGTACAACAAGACAAAAAGTTATTGAAACAGCAGAAAAAGTTGTAGAAATAACAGCGGCTTCTCTTTCGGAATAATATCCTTCTTCGTATTGTTTTGCTGTTAGCATAACTCCCAAAGTTCCATCTCCTAACCACGATGTAAAACAGTCAACTGCAGACCTTCCTGGCAAGGTAAAGACAGGTCTCATGATTTTTGATAACAGAGTACCTACAAATTCAAGTAAACCGAAGTCTAAAAGAAGTGGTAGGAGTAGTCCTGCAAATACGAATATCACAATAAGTGTTGTCAGTAGTTCTCCATATATAAATCCTCCAGTATCTTCAGAAGTGATGATTGACGGACCGATCTTAAAAAAGCACATCAAGGCAAATATACCTGCAAGTACCCTTATAGCAGTCCAGAATGGAGTTTGTTTGAAAAGACTTTTAGTATAATTTGATTTTGGCTTATATAGATTTAGAGTCACCAGTAGGCTACCGATGGCAGAAATTAATATTATACAAAATATCAAAGTAGGTAAAAACTTGCCAATATTATTTTGTATAAATGAAGCTATATAAGCTATAGGAATAGTAATTTTGTCTTGCTTGATGTCAGGATCAAACTCCTTTATCGGTAACATAAACAGAATAATTCCGAGTATTGAAGGTATGATAAATTTCAAAATATCAGATACCTTGTACGTTTTTCTTTCTTGTTGCATTGTCATCCCCTTTTCTTATTTGATTAGATTTTATATTGTTTATTATTTATTGATTATTATTCTGAAGTTGGTTCTTGCTCATCAATAAACAAGGTGTCGTTTACTGCTTTTTTTATCAATTTATATACTGTGGCAGTGAAAGGTACGCAAAACAGTAGTCCCAAAAATCCAAACAATCCACCACCCACAATGATTGACGCTAGAACCCAAATTGCAGGAAGTCCAACTGAAGTTCCAACAACTCTTGGATATATTACATTGCTCTCAAACTGTTGAAGTACAATTAAAAATACCAAAAATAGCATTGAAGAGAATGGATTTACAGCAAAAATCATCAAGAATCCAAAAAGTCCTCCTAAAAATGCTCCTATTAGTGGAATTAAAGTTGTAAATCCAACGACAGATCCTATCATTGCAGGATAAGGGAATCCAAATAAATACATTCCAATCGTACAAAGAGCACCCAAAATGACTGCTTCTATAAACTGACCAATAAAAAATGATCTAAATGTCGAATTAGCTTCATCTAATATGTAGTAAGTTTTTCTTAACCTAGTTTCAGGAATAATTTTTTTAAAAAGTTTATCAAACTGCCTCATCAAAGTTTCTTTTCCAGCCACTATGTAGATTGCCAGTATAGAAGCCATCAAAATAGTTGTAACTGTTCCAAAAAAAGATCCTAGAATAGATATAAAACCACCTGCCCAAATAGTAGATGTTTTTATGAATTTTTGTATTATTTGCTGGCCATCGACATTGTTAGACAGTAATTTTTTTGTAAGCCCTGGGTAGCTAGTTGAGTAACTTGCCAATGATTCCTTAGCTTTGTCGAAAAGTTCAGGAAACTGTTCAATAAAAACAGAAATAGATTTGCTTACTTGTGGAGCTATTAAGCTTGCAATAAAATAAATTATTAAACTAACTGTAAAAATAGAAAGTAAAATACATATTCCACGTCTTGATTTATTAATTATTTTATTTTTTGAATTTGGGAAATATATACTTTCCCACTTTGTTACTAGTAAATTTAGAATAAAAGCCATAAAACTTGCCAAGAAAAGAGGGCTTAAAACACTTATCAGAGTGTTAATATTCCTAAGAAATTTTTGCATATTTAGTACAATTGCCAAAATGATACCAATCAGTATGATAATGGTATATATGTTTCCTTTAAATTTATACTTACTATCCATTTTAACCTCATTTCCAACATTGAAATCATGCCATTTTATCACGTGTACATTTATTCTACCCTATATGTGCCCTAAATTCAATAATTTAGAGCTTAATTTTCTATAAAGATAATCAATAAAGAAAAAAATAAAATATAGAACACGTGAATTTAATATACTTTAGTTTTGTATCATAAAAAATTTGCAAAGTAGCAGTTCGTATCATAAAAAACTTGTAAATTAGTAGTTAGTATCGCAAAAAATTTGTAAAGTAGCAGTTCGTATCATAAAAAACTTGTAAATTAGTAGTTAGTATCATAAAAAACTTGTAAATTAACAGTTAGTATCTTAAAAAAATTGCAAACTAACAATAGAGAGATTAAAGAATAATATTAGAACGTCTGTTTTTATTTATTTAAAACTTTAGATAACATATGTAAATACAAGATGTGAAAAATGTGGTAGAATAGAGTAAATAGAAGTTTTTGAGGGTATTATTTAAGAAAGAAAAGTATTTAAATTTATTTAGGAGGGAATTATTATGACAAATATGTATAATGATGAAAAAGTAATAGTAAGCTTTAGCACTCGTAGGAAATTGGATATGACTAGTCAAGGTGCAAATATGGTTGCAAATTGCCTATTGGGAAGAAATAAGGTATCTGGTGTCGAACCTAATTTGTATACACTTTTCTTAACTGAGAAAACATTTTATGCTGAATACAGCAGGACAAGTTTGCATGGAGATAAACCAATAAAAGTTACAAAGCTAAATATCCCAATTGAAGACATTAAAAAAGCAGAACTGATGGAAAAGGACGGAGAGTTGTATCTTTATATGTTGAGTGATTGGGGGAAAGAGTATTTCTTTTCTATTGAAAATGATGAAATAAAAGAACAGGCTGAATTGTTAATAAAGAATATAACTCGCTAAGATGTCCCCCTCCTCTAAACAAAGTGTAGGTGGCGGGTACATTTTGGATCTTCAGGCGGTGAGCATAATAAGAAATATATAGATAAGAAACAATAGATAAAAAGCAAATAAAAGGGTATAAAAGATTTTGTAAATATTTTATAAAAGGATAGATAACAATATGGATTTTAAATTAGTTTCAGCGTATAAACCAACAGGAGATCAGCCTGATGCAATTGACAAAATCGCAAAATCTATTACTGAAAAAAAGAAATACCAAACTTTAATCGGGGTAACTGGATCTGGAAAGACGTTCACGATGGCCAATATTATTCAAAGGGTTAAAAAACCGACTTTGGTTTTGGCGCATAATAAAACACTTGCAGCTCAGTTGTATAGTGAGTTTAAAGAGTTTTTTCCTGAAAATGCAGTTGAGTATTTTGTAAGTTACTACGATTATTATCAACCAGAGGCATATGTTGCGCATAGCGATACATATATCGAAAAGGACGCAAGTATAAATGACGAAATAGATAAATTGAGGCATTCAGCTACAGCTGCCATTTTAGAGAGAAACGATACTATTATCGTTTCTTCTGTTTCTTGTATATATGGTTTGGGTGATCCAAAAGATTATAAAGAGTTGATGCTGTCACTAAGACCAGGAATGATAAAGGATAGAGATGACGTAATAAAAAGGTTGGTAGAAATTCAGTATGAGAGAAATGATGTGAATTTTGTCAGAGGTGCTTTTAGAGTTAGGGGAGATATTTTGGAGATTTTTCCTGCTAGCAATGACGAAAGCGCCATTAGAGTAGAGTTTTTTGGTGATGAAATAGATAGAATAACCGAGATAGAGTATTTGACAGGGAAGGTAATTGGAGAGAGAAATCACGTTGTTATTTTTCCAGCATCTCACTATGTTACAACACCAGAAAGGATTGAATCTGCAATAAATACAATTGAAGAAGAGTTAGAAAACACTATAAAAGAGTTTAAAGAGAACGATAGATTGCTTGAGGCTCAAAGAATTGAACAAAGAACAAAATACGATATTGAGATGCTTAGAGAAATAGGTTTTTGTCAAGGTATTGAAAACTATTCTAGACATATAACAGGTCGTGCTCCAGGAGAAAAGCCGTACACTCTTATGGATTTCTTTCCTGAAGATTTTTTGATAATTGTAGATGAGTCACACGTTACTATTCCTCAAGTTAGGGGGATGTATGCTGGAGATAGATCTAGGAAAAAATCTTTAATAGAAAATGGTTTTAGACTGCCATCAGCATATGATAATAGACCGCTCAACTTTGAAGAGTTTGAAGAGAATATCAATCAGATTATGTTTACTTCTGCGACACCAGGACCATATGAAATTGAGCATTCTGATGTTTTTGCTGAACAAATAATTAGACCTACAGGGCTACTTGATCCAATAATTGATGTACGACCAGTGGAAAATCAAATAGATGACTTGGTTGTTGAAATCAACAAAAATGTAGAAAAAGGTGAAAGAGTATTAATTACTACATTGACTAAAAAAATGAGTGAAGATCTTTCGAATTATTTACAAGAAATTGGGGTAAAAGTAAAGTATCTACATTCTGATATAGTTACATTAGAAAGAACTCAGATAATTAGAGATTTAAGACTTGGTAAATTTGATGTTTTAGTAGGAATAAATTTACTTAGAGAAGGACTTGATATTCCAGAAGTATCATTGGTTGCGATTTTAGATGCAGATAAAGAAGGTTTTTTAAGGTCTGAAACATCTCTTATTCAGACAATCGGACGTGCTGCAAGAAATTCAAATGGTAGGGTAATAATGTATGCAAATCATATTACCGATTCTATGAAAAGGGCAATCGATGAGACAGAACGTAGGAGAAATATTCAGGCTAATTACAATGAGGTTCATGGAATTACTCCAAAATCTATAATAAAAGATATTAGAGACAATATAGAGGCTACAAAGATTGCAGAAACAGAAGCTTCATATAGTATGGCAGAGATTAAAAAACTTAAAAAAGAATCAGAAATTACAGCTGCTATAATAATACTAAAATCAGAAATGATGGAGGATGCAGAAAAATTGGAATTTGAAAGAGCTGCAGAAATAAGAGATAAGATAATTGAACTAGAAAAAAAGATGTAAAATAAAGTGTAACTGAGAAATTAAGAAAATAAGATGGAAATAAAGTGTGATCGAGAAAAAATAATAAAGTAGAACTTAGAAATAAAGAAAAAAGATGGAAAGAAAGTAGAATTTAGAAATTTAATGAATATTTTTATAAAAGGAGAGTATTATTATGAATTTTTTGGAATTGGTTAGGGCGAATAGATCTTGTAGAAGGTATGATTCATCAAAAAAGGTATCTGAGGAACAATTGCTAAGACTTGTTGAAATGGCAAGACTTTCTCCTTGTGGTGCAAATAGACAAGCTTTGAGATTTGCAGTGGTTTGCGATGAAAAAAGAAATAGCGAGATTTTTGAAAATCTTGCATGGGCTGGATATTTAAAGGATTGGGATGGGCCTGTTGAATCAGAGCGTCCAACAGGATATATTGTTTTTGGGTATAGTGATGAATTTGGTAAACCTATGCCTGAAGATGTTGGAATTGCGTCACAAACTATAGGGTTGGGTGCAAGGAGTGAGGAGATGGCAACTTGTATTTTCAAAGCCTATAAAGAAGAACCAATAAAAGAAATACTAGGTATGAAAAAAGAAGATGGAATTGTATTGGTAATATCAGTAGGATATCCTGTTGAAGATGTTGTAATAGACGATATCGTAATAGGTGAGGATATAAAATACTATAGAGATGAAAATGAGGTACATCATGTGCCTAAAATAGTCAAAGAGGATTTGTTGATAAAATAAAGCATTAGATGTATTTAAAATAATAAATGACTTTGCTTATTATAAATCTTTTGGAAAAGGAGTAAGAATTGAACGATTTTATTACGATTAAGGGAGCTAGAGAACACAATTTAAAAAATGTCGACTTGAAGTTACCTAGAAATAAATTTATTGTATTCACAGGACTTTCAGGTTCGGGGAAGTCTTCTCTTGCGTTTGATACAATATATGCAGAGGGGCAAAGAAGGTATGTTGAGAGTCTTTCATCATATGCAAGACAGTTTTTGGGGCAGATGGATAAGCCGAGTGTAGATTATATTGAAGGTCTTTCACCAGCCATATCAATAGACCAAAAAACTACCTCAAAAAACCCTAGATCAACAGTGGGAACTGTTACAGAAATATATGATTATCTAAGACTATTATTTGCAAGAGTGGGAGAGGTTCACTGTCCTACATGCGGTGAATTGATTAGCCAAATGACCATCCAAGAGATTGTAGATAAAATACAATCAAACGGAGAAAAAACAAGGCTTCAGATTTTATCGCCGATAGTAAGAGGTCAAAAAGGTACTCATAAAAAAGTTCTAGATAATATACAAAAAGAAGGCTATGTTAGGGTTAGAATTGATGGAGAAAATTATGATATTAATGACGAAATATCATTAGAAAAAAATAAAAAACACAATATTGAAGTTGTTGTGGACAGAATAATTGTCAAAGATGGTATTGAAAGTAGACTTGCAGACTCAGTTGAAGCTGCTGTAAAACTTTCAGATGGGCTTGTTATAGTACAAAATCTTGAAGGGCATGAGGAAATGTACTCTACTAAATTTGCTTGTCCAGATCATGGGATAGGTATAGAAGAGCTATCACCTAGAATGTTCTCTTTTAACGCTCCTTTTGGTGCGTGTGATGTGTGTAATGGTCTTGGAGAAAGCAAGGAAGTAGATGTCGACTTGGTTGTTCCAAATCATGAACTAAGCTTAAAACAAGGGGCTATTGCAGCTTGGCCGACTAGCAGTTTAAATGACGGCACCTACTATTCAAAAATGATACTATCGCTTTGTGATAGTTTTGGTGTATCAGTAGATACGCCATATAAGGATTTGCCAGAAGATTTTAAACAAGAATTGCTTTATGGTTATGAAAACACAATAGTTACATTTGAATTTGAGTCAAAATTTGGTGGAAAAAGAGAGCATAAAAACTATTACGAAGGAGTTATGCTAAATATTGAAAGACGATATCGAGAGACTAATTCTGACGCTATGAGGGATAGATTAGAAGATTATTTGGCTGAGAGACCTTGTCCTAAGTGTAATGGGAACAGATTGAAAGAAGAGGTTTTAGCAGTAAAGATTTCAGATAAAAATATTATGGAAGTGACTAATTTATCAGTAGATGATTTGGTCGAATTTATTGAAGGAATCAAGTTTGGAGAAAAAAAGAGTTTTATAGCAAAAGATATACTTAAAGAAATAAGAGAAAGGGCAAGTTTCTTAAAAAATGTTGGTCTTGGGTATCTTACATTGTCCAGAAAAGCAGGTACACTGTCTGGTGGCGAGGCTCAAAGAATTAGGCTTGCAACTCAGATTGGGTCTGCTTTGACAGGTGTATTGTACGTTTTAGATGAGCCGAGTATTGGGCTTCATCAAAAGGATAATGATAAACTAATAGGCACACTTAGAAAGCTTACAGACTTGGGCAATACACTAATAGTTGTAGAACATGATGAGGATACAATGAGAGCGGCTGATTATATTGTCGACATTGGTCCAGCAGCAGGTGTTCACGGTGGTGAAATTGTTGCTCAGGGAAGTATTGAAGATATTATAGGCAACAAGGACTCTATTACAGGAAAGTATCTAAGCGGTGAGATGACAATTCCTATTCAAGAAAATACTAGAGAGGGAAATGGACAGTTCATCGTAGTAAAAGGTGCTAGTGAGAATAATTTAAAAAATATTGATGTTGAATTTCCACTTGGAAAATTTACTTGTGTAACTGGTGTTTCTGGATCAGGAAAGTCTACCTTAGTCAACGAAATTCTTTATAAAGGGTTGGCTCATAAAATAAATAAATCAAAGGTTAGACCTGGAAAACATATAGAAATAACTGGAATAGAAAATGTAGATAAGGTAATAAATATTGATCAGAGTCCAATTGGAAGGACTCCTAGATCAAATCCAGCTACATATACAGGTGTTTTTGATCATATCAGAGATTTATTTGCATCAACTAATGAAGCTAAAGCTAGAGGATATCAGAAAGGTAGGTTTAGTTTTAATGTCAAAGGTGGAAGGTGTGAGGCTTGTAAGGGAGACGGAATTCTAAAGATTGAAATGTTCTTTTTACCTGATGTGTATGTTCCATGTGAAGTGTGTAAGGGTGAGAGATACAATAGAGAGACTATGCAAGTGAAATACAAGGATAAAAGTATTTCTGATGTGTTAAATATGAATGTTGAAGAGGCATTGACTTTCTTTGAAAATATTCCAAACATCAAGAAAAAACTTGAAACGTTGATGGACGTAGGGCTTTCATATATTAAGCTGGGTCAACCGTCAACACAGCTCTCAGGTGGAGAAGCGCAGAGGATTAAGCTAGCTAGTGAATTGAGTAAAAGACCTACTGGTAAGACGATTTACATACTAGATGAACCTACGACAGGTCTACATTCTGAAGATGTGAGAAAGTTAATAGAGGTGCTTCAAAGGCTTGCTGATACCGGTAATACTATAGTAGTTATTGAACACAATCTCGATGTAATAAAGACTGCTGATCATATAATAGATCTAGGGCCAGAAGGTGGACATTTGGGTGGTCAGTTGGTTGCTAGTGGGACTCCAAATGATATTTGTTCAGTCAAAAAAAGCTATACTGGAAAGTATCTTAAAAAGGTAATGGGAAAAAAACAGAGAAAACAGGATAATAAATAAAAAAGTTTAATATCATAACTAAAAAACTAAGCGATATCAAAATGTTCACTGAATTTTCTGAGAGTTTAATGCAGAAAAAGAAGTTAATTTGAATT
>JBDHVM010000002.1:0-28903 GCA_039809725.1 Peptostreptococcus sp. | reverse complement strand
TCTCAAACAAAATAATAAACATACCTCCTGTAGCGTTTTGTGTTGGGTATAACATAAACGTGAAAAGAGAATATTATATTTAAAAACCCCAATATTTTATTATTGGGGTTTTATTTTTAGGATATTTGTTTAAAATCAAATGAACTTTCCCTTAGTATATTATATATAATATTTTCAAAATCTGTTGCAAGTGGGTTAGTGCGTTTTAATGTAATGTATTTATTGTCAATTAGTTTTATATGTATTTCAGAAGAATTTGACATTATATTCTTTAAATTCACTTCATATTTATTTCCATCTACAAATATATTTGTGTCGAATTTAAGATTTACAACTTTATCACTAGCTTTTTGATATTTTAAATTATACAACAGGTCTCTTAGATCTGTAGTCGTGTTTGGACTATATTCTTGAGTGACAATTTTTCCTTTGTACTCCAATTTTATTCTCTTAATTAAAAATCCCTTGTTTTCAAGGTAGGCTTTATTTGCAAGCCTAAAATTACCAATATCGTCATTGCTGTCATATGACTCAATGAAAGTTTCTCTACCTAGTGTTTTTTCGTAGAGTTCACTTGTTTCGTATCTGCTGCTTCCATTTATTCTCTTTGCGCCTAGAGCTTTTAGAACTTTCTCTGATATTGAAGTTGTACCACCCAATGCTGTTTTGTCATATCCTGCAGTCGCATTTTTAATATTTTGAATAACATTTTTAAATTTGTCTTTTGTTGGATGTATTGTCGGTGTTAAAACAACAGGTACATCAGATGCAGCAACAGATATAGCATCTGCTAATTTGGAACCAGAAACGATGTTTACACTGTTTACTGTACCAATATTTTTTCTAAAATCGAGCATTTTAAGTGATGTGTCATACCTATCACTACCAGAAATTCTTCTAATTTGATATCCAGAAAAAATTTCTGATTTAATGGTGTTCTCACCGCCAACTAGAATTATAGTATCATTGTATTTACTTATCTTTGAAAAATCAACTTTATTTTTTTTTGTAATTATTAAGTCCGTTTTATAATGATTGGCAAGTGGTGCTGCGATCATAATATCGCCATTTGACTCAGCAGGAGCAACTACAAAAGTTTTTGGGCTATTTTTTTCATCAGAATGAGAACTTACCGCTGAATAGGAGAACACTATTGCCAATGAAGCTACGGTTAAAAGTATTTTATTTTTCAATTTTAGGTCCTTTCCCTTACCGATTTTTTATTTCTAAGATTTTCCTATTGATTTGCATATAGAAACTGAAATACAGGTAAGAATAGTTTTTTTACTACTACTAATTATTATACTATAAGATGTGATTTATGGTATAATAAAATCTTATAAAGGAGTTGAAATTATGGAAGCATATTTAGATAATAGTGCAACTACAAAACCTTATAAAGAAGTTGTAAATGAAGTGGCTTTGGCATTAACAGAAGATTTTGCCAACCCTTCAGCTGCTTATAAAAAAGGGATAGAGGTTGAGAAGAAAATAAAAAAAATAAGAAAAAATATAGCAAGTACTCTTGGTGTTGAAGATAAGACAATAATATTTACTTCTGGGGGTACAGAAAGTAACAATGCGATCATTAGAAGTGTAGCAAGTCTAAATAAAAAAAGAAAAAATCATATTATTACTACAGCAATTGAACATCCAGCTGTATTAAATACAGTAAGGGAACTAGAAGAAAGTGGTTTTGAAGTGACAATTTTAAAGGTTGATGAGAAAGGTCTTATCAATTTAGAAGAGTTAAAAGAAAGTATTACTGAAAAAACTTGTCTTGTTAGTGTTATGTACGTAAATAACGAAATTGGTTGTGTTGAGCCAATAAAAGAAATAGGGAAAATAGTGTCTAGTTATGGAGGGGATATATTTTTACATGTAGATGCTGTTCAGGCATATGGAAAAATAGATTTTAAACTTTCAGAGCTAAATGTGGATTTTATGAGTGTAAGTGCTCATAAGATACATGGTCCAAAAGGTATAGGCTTTATGTATGTGAAGAATTCAAATAAGTTTAAACCACTGATAACTGGTGGTGGTCAGGAATTTAATATTAGACCAGGAACTGAAAATGTACCAGGCATTTATGGACTTGGAAAAGCTGTAGAGATTGTATTTAAAAATCTGACAAATAATATTTCAGAGATTAAAGATAAAAGAAATTTTTTATATAAAAAAATATGTGAGAAAATAAAGGGAATTAGGGTGAACTCTGATATTGAAAACGGAGTATGCCATATTTTGAATATATCTTTTGAGGGTGTACGTGGAGAGGTGTTACTTCATTTTTTAGAAGAAGATGGTATTTTTGTATCAACTGGTTCGGCATGTTCGTCTAAGAAAAAAGGAAGTCATGTTTTAAACGCAATAGGGTTGAGTCAATCTGAAATTGAGGGTGCGGTTAGATTCAGCTTATCTGAGATGAATACGGCAGAAGAAATAGAGTATGCAGTTGAGAAATTGTATTCTCATATAGAGATGTTAAGAGTGTTTAGTAAATAAAGATTGCAATAATATTATTATTTAAGACCATACTATTTAAGGTTGTATATAAAGGCTGTATATAAAGACTGTATATAAAGACTGTATATAAAGACTGTATATTTAGAGTATGTATTAGTAAAGAATATTTAGATTGTTTATTGGGAAAGGAAGGATAAATGTATAACGTATTAATAGCAAAGTACGGTGAAATAGGAGTTAAAGGGAAAAATAGATATATATTTGAAAATAAATTGATTAGAAACATTAGAACGATGCTTAAACCATTAGGGACTTTTGATGTATACAAAGAGTATGGAAGAATATATATAAATGTTGAAGATTCAAACTATAGACAGGTAATTGAGGAAGTTAGAAAAGTTTTTGGAATAGTAGGTGTATGCCCTGCTATAAGAAAAGAAAAAAGTTATGATGTATTGAAAGAAACTGCACTATTTATGCTAAAAAGTAAGATAGATGAAGGTGTTAGAAGTTTTAAAATTGCATCAAAAAGAGGGGACAAGTCGTTTAAATTAAACTCACAAGAAATGAGTATAGATATTGGTGGCTATGTACTGTCAAGTATTGACAACCCAGAAATAAAAGTAGATGTTAGAAATCCAGAGGTAACAATAACTTGTGAATATAGAAATGAACACATTTTAGTGTATGCTGATTCAGTTTCAGGTTATGGAGGATTGCCACTTGGAACTAATGGAAAAGCAATAACTCTTTTATCTGGTGGTATTGACAGTCCAGTTGCTTCATGGTTAGTTGCAAAAAGAGGTGTTGATATTGAAGCTGTTCACTTTCACACTTATCCATTTACAAATGAGAGGTCTCAAGAGAAGGTAAGAGATCTAGCTAGAGTACTTTCAAAATACTGTGGTCCAATTAAGTTACATATGGTGAATACTTTAGATATTCAAAAAGAAATCGCAGAAAAATGTAACGATGAGGAAGCAACGATACTTTCAAGGCGATTTATGATGAGAATTGCTGAAAGGATTGGTGCATCTAGGTATTGTGATGCCTTGATCACTGGAGAGAGTATAGGTCAGGTTGCTTCACAGACTATGCAGGGGATTGTATGTACTAATGCATCTGTATCAATGCCAGTATTTAGACCGTTGATTGCAATGGACAAGGTAGACATAATAAAGCTTGCAGAAGAGATAGGTACATATGAAACGTCAATAATAGCAGAAGAGGACTGTTGCTCTTTATTTTCACCTAAAAAGCCTGTAACAAAGCCGAAAATGGAGAGAATAGAAAAATCTGAGTCAAAATTGGATGTAGATTCTTTGATTGAGTCAGCAATTGAAAAGTCAGTCATGGAAGTAATATCAGTTTCAGAATAACGGAGGATTATTATGGAGAAAATGAATAATATTAACGATATTGCTCTTATCTTTGAGGGCGGTGGAATGAGAGCGTCGTTTTCAGCTGGGATAGCAAATGTATTAGTTGAAAATGAATTGTTTTTCAATTATATAGCAGGTATTTCTGCTGGAGCAAGCATACTTGTTAGCTATATGGTAAGAGATACTGTAAGGACAAAAAAGTGTTTTGTCGATATCGTTGACGATCCTAATTTTGGAAGCTGGAAGACTTTTATCAAAGGTAAGGGTTTTTTCAACTCAGAGTATATTTACGAAAACACATCTGAGCCAGATCAAGCTCTACCTTTAAATTTTGAGAACTTCTTAAAAAATACGGCAGAGTTTAAAATTATTGCTTACGATGTATTGGCAAAAGGAAAAAAAGTTTTTACTAGAGATGATGTAAAGTGTAAAAAAGATTTGATGAAGATAGTGAGGGCTTCTTCATCTCTCCCAATTATTATGCCTCCTACTGAGTTTAATAACGGTGTATACTATGATGGCGGATTGACAGGTGGTATTGCGTTAGATGTTGCAATGAAGGACGGATTTAAAAAGTTTTTTATTGTGAGGACACAGGAAAGAGGATATAGGAAAAAACCAGTCAAACATCCTAGAATACTTAGAAATAGATTTAGAAATAATCCTCAAATTGCAGAGGCGTTGATAAAAAGACCTATCATATATAATGGTGTATGTGATATTATTGATCAACTAGAACAGGCAGGTCTAGCCTATGTTGTATATCCTGATGAAATGAAGATTTCTAACAGGGAAAAGGATAGAGTTGTACTTGAAGCAATGTATAGACAGGGATATGATATTGGACTTAGAGATTTAGAAAAGTGGAAGTCATTTATAGTTCGTTAAGCCCATATTTAAATACAATATACTCTCTACACTAAAAATATAGAATAAAAAAGGAAAGTCAATTGGTGGCAGTGATGGATGAAAAGAAAAAACTAGCATTGGATAATATGATTGATAATTCATGTATTGATTTACAAATGAAAGTACAGATAGAAGAATATTTTCAGGGGAAAAGAAAAAAATTTAAATTGGATGAGTCTGTATATGATTCTCTTGGTGAATTTCAGAAAAAAGTTTTGCTGGAATGCTCTAAAATACCTTTTGGGAAAACAAAGACGTATAAAGATATTGCAGCTGCAATCGGTAGTCCAAAAGCATATAGAGCTGTTGGGACTGCATTAGGAAAGAATCCATATCCAATAGTGATACCTTGTCATAGGGTTTTGGGATCTGATGGAAAACTTCATGGATATGCTGGAGGTTTAGATCTAAAAAAAGAATTATTGGAATTTGAAAAAGGAGAATGATTTTACGAGTTTGATAAAAAACCTTCAATATCTTTTTAAAATAATTTAGAATAATTTTGAATATAATAATGTTTTCCTGCGTTTAATATATTATTTATTTATAAATAAGTAATTTTTTACTTTACTTTTTGTACCTCTATAAGTTATAATATAAAACGGTGTTTAAAAAAAGAAAATTGCATAATAATAGCCAGGAGTATTTAATTGTTAAAGTTACACGTGCCCATGTAGAGTTAATATTTATTAACCTTTTAGTGAAATGGCTATATTAGTGCATTAAACCACAGAGTGTGGTAGTATTGAAAGGAAGTTTATGGAAACAATTAATTTTAACGAGTTACAAATCAACGAAGAAATAAGTAAGGCTATTGAGGATTTAGGTTATGAGCAACCATCTCCAATTCAGGCAAAAGCCATACCTACTATGTTAGAAGGTCATGATATAATAGGACAGGCACAGACAGGGACAGGAAAGACAGCAGCTTTTAGTATACCGTTGCTACAAAGCATCGATCCTTATAACAAAAAATTGCAGGCTATTGTTCTTTGCCCAACTAGAGAGTTAGCTATTCAGGTATCGGAAGAAATCAGAAAGCTTGCAAAGTATATGCATGGAATAAAAACACTTCCTGTATATGGTGGACAGCCAATTGACAGGCAGATAAAAGCATTAAAAAATGGTGTTCAGGTTATTATAGGTACACCAGGAAGAGTAATAGATCATATAAATAGGAGAACTCTAAAGCCTTCTACAGTTTCTATGGTAGTATTAGATGAAGCCGATGAAATGCTTGATATGGGATTTAGAGAAGATATAGAAACAATTTTGAGCAACGTGCCAGAGGAAAGACAAACAGCTCTTTTTTCAGCGACTATGCCAAAAGCTATATTAGATCTTACTAATAAGTATCAAAATGATCCAATAAATATAAAAGTAGTTAGAAAAGAATTAACAGTATCAAATATAAAACAATTTTATATTGAGACAAGAAATTCAAATAAATTGGAAGTTTTAACAAGGCTTCTTGATGTATATAACCCTAAACTATCAGTTGTATTTACAAATACAAAAAAAGGTGCTGATGAACTTGTGTCGGCATTACAGGCGAGAGGTTATGGAGCAGACTCACTTCATGGGGATATGAAGCAGGTGCAAAGAGATATAGTAATGGACAAGTTTAGATCTGGTACTATAGATATTCTTGTTGCAACTGATGTTGCTGCAAGAGGTATAGATATTGATGATGTCGAATGTGTTATCAACTACGAACTTCCACAGGATGAAGAGTACTATGTACATAGAATTGGTAGAACAGGTAGAGCTGGTAGAGAAGGTAGAGCATTTTCTTTCGCATTTGGTAGAGAAATGAGAAAACTTAAAGACATAGAAAGATATACTAAGTCAAAAGTTATGAAGCATTCAATTCCTACAGTAGACGATGTTGAACAGAAAAAAGTAAGCCAGTTTTTCGATATAGTAAAAGAAACTCTTGAAGAAGGAAACTTTGCAAAACAACTTCAATGGGTAGAAGATTTCTGTAACGAGGAAGACTATTCTTTAATAGATATTTGTGCTGCAGTTGTAAAAAGTAGTCTAGGGGATGAAGAGAAAGTCGAGATCAAAGAAGAAAGATACAATAATCAAAGAGAAGGCAGAGGAAATAGAAACTCAAACTCAAACTCGGATATGACAAGGCTGTTTTTAAATGTAGGTAGAAACCAAAAAGTGCAAGCTAAAGATATTCTTGGTGCAATAGCTGGTGAAACAGGTGTAAAAGGAAAGCACTTTGGAAATATAGATGTTTATGACAAGTATACTTTTGTAGATGTAGATAATGATAAAGCAAAAACTATTATTGAAAAAATGAAGAATAAAAAAATAAAAGGCAATAAGCTTAACATCGAAAGAGCAAATAGAAAATCTAATGGTGGTAAGTCTAGAAGATAGTACAATCAGACATCAATGTAAAATAACATCGATGAGAATCTAAATTGTATTAACTGTGTAAAATTTAAAGAAAATTTATAGCGTTGATGGTAAAAATCCGACTCATAGCAATATGAAACGATAATTATCATTGACGCTTTTTTTTTCAATCTAAAAAGTAAATAAGTCGGCGAAGATGTCTCCCTCCTCTAAACAAAGTGTAGGTGGCGGGTACCTTTTGGATCTTCAGGAGATGATCAAATCTCGCATCGTTGAAAGGTTTATGTCGAATTTTTAGCTAAAGCTAAAAATTCCTTGAGATTTCTCTTGTTATAATAAATTTTTTATCAATATATTATTAATAATAGCTTGAATCTACATAAAATATATGATAAGATTCAATTAGTGGTATAGACCACATAACCAGGAATATATTGTCTTGTTATAACTCGGCAAAGATCAGCCTCGTTGAAACGCTTATGTCGAATTTTTAGCTAAAGCAAAAAATTCATTAAGATTTGTCTTGTTATAACTCGGCAAAGATCAGCCTCGTTGAAACGCTAATGTCGAATTTTTAGCTAAAGCAAAAAATTCATTAAGATTTGTCTTGTTATAACTCGGCGAAGATCAGCCTCGTTGAAACGCTAATGTCGAATTTTTAGCTAAAGCAAAAAATTCCTTGAGCTTTGTCTTGTTATAAATATTTTTAGGAGGTTTTTAGTTATGAAGCTTGTAAGCGATAGTCCAATTCCGCTATATTATCAATTAGAGGAGATAATAAAAGAGCGAATAAAAAATGGAGAATATTTGGTGGACTCTCAGATTCCTTCTGAAAGAAGTCTTAGTACTGAATTTGATGTTAGTAGGATGACTGTAAGTAAGGCTATAAACAATCTTGTAGAAGATGATGTTTTGTATAGGAAAAGAGGGCTGGGTACATTTGTGTCAAAGGCAAAGATTGAGTTTTTTCCAGGTTTATTGGGATTTACTGAACTAATTACAAATAAAGGAATGAAAGCCTCTAGTAGTGTTTTATCTCAAGAGGTCATATTAGCAGATGGAAAACTTTGTGGTAAATTGGGAATAAATGAAGGCGAAAAAGTCATTTTAACTCAGCGTCTAAGAAGGGCGAACTTAGAAATTATCAATCTTGAAAAATCATATGTTCCATTCAATATTGGTTCAAAATTGTTAGAGGCAGATTTATCTAAAGAATCCATTTATAAGTTACTTTCTGATGTTGGTTTTGCACCAAACAAGGCATATCAAGAGGTAAATGCAATCCTTTCCTATGAGGAATTAAACAAGTTACTGGAAACGGAAGATGGATGTGCAATTTTAAAAAGGACGAGGACTACATATTCAAATGATAGAATTGTGGAATATAGTGTTAACTATTATAAAGGTGACAAGTATTCTTTGGTGATGACTGTACAAGATTAATCATAGAAAAAATTGTATATTTAGTTAATATGAAAGATAATGACAAATAAAAAAATGTAATGAGATATGTCGAATTTTTAGCTAAAGCTAAAAATACCTTGAGATTTGTCTTGTTATAACTCGGCGAAGAACGTGCCTCGTTGAAATGCTTATGTCGAATTTTTAGCTAAAGCTAAAAATCTCTTGAGATTTGTCTTGTTATAACTCGGCGAAGAACGTGCCTCGTTGAAACGCTTATGTCGAATTTTTAGCTAAAGCTAAAATTCCTTGAGATTTGTCTTGTTATAAATGGAGGTATTTATGTATAAAATAGTAATTGTTGGTGGCGCAAGTAGTTATACTCCCGGTATAGTCAGAAGCATAATGAATGCAAATGATAAGATGCCTATTAAAGAGTTGGTTTTGCAAGATACAGATGTTAATAAACTTGAAATTATGGGCGAGTATTTAAAAATAATATTTAGAGATGAAAAATTTGATGCAAAAATTTCATGGACTGATTCAAGAGAGAGGGTTTTTATAAATGCTGACTTTATCTTTACACAGATTAGAACTGGTGGTCTGGAGATGCGTGAACAGGATGAAAAAATATGCTTAAGACATGGTCTAGTCGGTCAAGAAACTTGTGGTGCTGGAGGATTCTCGTTTGCAATGAGAAGTATTTTGCCAATGATTGAAATCACAAAGGATGCAGTAAAATATGCACCAAATGCTTGGGTGATAAATTATTCAAATCCGTTGCCAATTCTTGCTGAGGCGATAAGAAAAGAAGTTCCAGAGTCTAAATCAGTATTTATTTGTGATATGCCTATTGTACAGCAGATGGCAATGGCAAATACGCTGGGTTATAAAGAAGAAGATATTAGATTTGAATATTTTGGATTGAATCATTTTGGTTGGTTTACTTCTATGAAAAATAAGGATGGAGAAGAACTGTTACCTCAACTTAAAAACATTTTAATGGGTGGTAATGAAATGAAAATGGTTGACTTTGGTCATTTGGATGATAGTTGGATCAAAACATTCGCCAATATAAAAAAGGGTGTTGAAGTTTTCCCAGAGTACATACCGCTTACATATATGCAGTATTATTATTTTCCTGAATCAATGGTATTAAAATCAAATCCAGAGTACACAAGAGCGAATGAGGTAATGGATGGAAGAAGAAAAAATGTGTATGAAGAGTGCAAAAAAGTCATTGAAAATGGCTCAATTATTGGGTATGAACATAGTCTAGATGCACATGGTGAGTATATTGTAGATCAAGCTGTAGCAATTGCAAATAATGAAAACAGAAGATTTATGGTGAATGTGGTAAATAATGGTACGTTTACGAATATGGACGATGATATTATCATTGAAACTTTTGGAAGAATAGGAAAAAATGGTGCTTTAGCAGAAGGTAAAATAGAGATACCTACTTTTTATAGGGCACTTATGATAAATCAAAATGCATATGAAAAACTAACAGTAGAAGCAGCATTAGAAGGATCGTATGAGAAGGCTCTGATGGCACTTTCACTTAACGCCACAATTCCTTCAGTTAGCAAGGCGAAAGAAATACTAGATGCATTAATAGAAGCAAATAAAGATTATTACCCAACATTGGTCTAAAAAGGAGAACAAAATGAAAAAAAGAATAAAAATTGCTATTATTGGTGGAGGAAGTAGTTATACACCTGAAATCATCGAAGGTTTTATTAAGAGATACAACGAATTACCAGTAGGAGAAATTTGGCTAGAAGATGTTGAAGAAGGACGTGAAAAACTCGAAATTGTTGGCAATTTGGCAAAAAGAATGATAAAAAAAGCTGGAGTTGATATAGAGATATATATGACATTAAATAGGAAAGAAGCGATATTAGATGCAGATTTTGTAACGACTCAGTTTAGGGTAGGTTTTTTGGATGCGAGAATTAGAGATGAAAGAATACCGATAAAGTATGGTTGTTTGGGGCAAGAAACAACTGGAGCAGGTGGATTAGCAAAAGCCCTTAGAACAATTCCTGTTATTTTAGATATTTGTAAAGATATAGAAGAGCTCTCTCCAAATGCTTGGCTTATAAACTTTACAAATCCAAGTGGTATTATCACTGAAGCTGTAAGTAAGCATACAAATGTTAAATGTATAGGACTTTGTAATGTTCCGACTTTGATGCATATGCTGAGTGCAGATATATTAAATGCAAAGAGTAAAGATGTTAGAATGGATTTAGTAGGTCTTAATCATCTAGTCTGGGCAAAAGAAGTTTATCATAAAGGTGAGGGAAAAGTTGGAGAGATAGTCGATGCAATTATTGGTGGTAAAAATTATTCAGCAAAAAATATTCCCGAAATAAAGTGGGGAGATGAACTTTTAAAATCACTAGGTATGTTACCTTGTCCATATCTTAGGTATTATTACTTAACTGAACAGATGGTAAAAGAGGAAATAGAAAGTGCAGTAACACAAGGGACTCGTGGAGAAATAGTGAAAAAGGTTGAAAAAGAATTATTTGAATTATATAAGGATCCGAATTTGGAAACTAAGCCAGTCCAGCTTGAAAATAGAGGAGGGCAATACTATTCTGACTCGGCATGTGAACTAATTAGTTGTATTTATAATAATAAGGGTGAGATTCACTATGTTAATGTAAAGAACAATGGTACTATATCTTGTTTGCCAGAGGATTCTGTAATAGAAAGAACTTGTTTTGTAGATGCAAGTGGAGCTCATCCACTGAATTGCGATACTGTTCATTCAAAGATAAAGGGACTATTACAGGTGGTAAACGAGTATGAAGCTTTGGTTGTAGAAGCCGGTGTAAACGGTGATTATGACTCTGCTTTGCAGGCGATGATAATCCATCCTTTAGTAGAGAGTAGTGTTGCAAAAAAGATGCTAGACGAGATTTTAGAAGTAAACAAAGAATATTTACCTCTATTTTAGATAGAATAAGCAGTGTGATACTGCAAAATGAATTTAAAAAACAAAAGGCAGCTTTACTATTTTCCCTATAGTAAAGTTGTTTTTATATTTTGATAATGAAAAAAACTTATTTAAAAATAAAATAGATGTTAAACCATTATAAAAAGCGTTGATGAAAATTTTATATATTCATCAACGCTTTATTATTTTATATTTTACTAATTTGTAACTCTAGCAGGTACTCTAGTTGGAACTCTAGGTACTACCCTTGTATTTCTTGGTTGTACAGGTGTAACAACTCCTCCAGTACCAGGTCTAGTCACTCCAGTATTAGGAGTTGTTCCAGGAGTTGTGCCAGGTGTAACTCCAGGAGTTGTACCTGGTGTTGTTGTAGTTACAGGTTTCTTTCTTACTGGAGCAGGTACATAGCTGTATCTGTCAGGAGCAGTACCATCAAGGAAAGCTGCTAATACTCCATAAGAAGCCCTACCACCATCTATAGGATTGATAGTAGTCATGTAGACATTATCAGGTTTTGTAAATGTCTTATACTCTAGATTTTGATGAACTTTATTCATGATTCTACTCCATAGCTTAGATGAAGCCATAGAACCACCACCTTCAATTCGTCGTCTTTCCATGATACTGCCGTCATCGTTTCTAATTCCAGCATCATCACCAATATATATTGAACCAACGTAGTAAGGTGTATACCCTACGAACCAAGTATCTAGATAGCTATTCGTTGAACCAGTTTTACCTGCTACAGGTATACCAGAATAAAGGGCTGCATTTTTCGCAATACCTTCAGTAACAACAGCTTTTAGCATATCTGTAATAACGTATGCTACACCTGGGTCTACTACTTTATGTGTCTTAGGAGTATTCTTTACTAATAACTCGCCGTTGAAAGTCGTAATTGTTGTAAATATTTCAGGTTCAACATATACTCCACCATTTGCTAAAGTACCAAAGGCAGATGCCATTTGTAAAGGAGAGATTCCCTTTGTCAGACCTCCAAGAACAAGTGAGTTGAAGTGTCTATCACTACGTCTCATTCCAGCCTTATTTTCTTCCTTAAAGTCAAGAATAGATGTAACTCCAAAGTTTCTCAAGTAGTCCATCATAACATCTATTGAATCGTCATATGTTGGACCAAGCAGTTCTGCAGTCTTATAAGCAATGGTATTAGAAGAAAGTGCCAGAGCGTGTCTAAGACTCATAGAACCATAACCTTTTGTAGTTGTTTCAGGGTTATCCTTTCTATTCTCTGCAAATCTATATCCACCTCTTGTATCAGACATCAAAGTAGATTGAGTAACTTTTTTCGTATCTATTGCAGGTGTATATACCGATAATGGTTTTATAGTTGATCCAGGCTGATAAGGTGTAATAGCTCTATTAAGAGTCTTTCTAGCCTTAATATTTCTTCCACCGATAAGCCCTTTTATATTACCAGTCTTGTAGTCGATTATTACAGAAGCAGACTGTGGTTCACTTAGTCCATTAGCAGCAATTTTGTGGTTAGGGAAGTTTGAATTTATTTGATACTCACTTTCTATAGAACTCTGAATTTTAGGATCTATAGTAGAGTTTATGATCAAGCCTCCATTATAATACATACTTCTTGCTTCTTCTTCTGTTTTACCAAGTTCCATAAGTGCATTGACAACATCGTACTCAATTAAACTTTCAACTGAGTTTGCCACTTTTTCCTTAGTATCAGGGAATTTAATATTTATTTTTTCGTTTACTGCAGTCACATATTCTTTATCAGTGATTGCATTTAACTCCTTCATTTTCTTTAAAACAACCTCTTGCCTTGCCTTTGCTTCTGGGTTGTTAATTGCTTTTCTTACAATTAGGTCTCCACTCTTTAGCTGTTTGTAAGTGTCCTGATCAATTAGATCCCAAGTATTTAGCTTTTCAAACATCTCTTTTTCTACCTTATTTGCAGGTGATAGACCTTCTGTAGGTGTATAGAACAACAATTTGTGGTCAAGATCTTCCTTTGACTCATCACCAGTAATTCTAGCTGTAGTGTAAGGTGCATATTTACTAGGGTTTTTTGTGACACCAGCTAGCATTGCAGCTTCTGCAAGTGTAAGATCTTTACAATGTTTGTTAAAGTATCCCATAGAACCTGCTTCTGCACCACTTAAACTTCTACCAACAAAATAGTTATTCAAGTAAGTTTCTAATATTTTATCTTTACTAATTGTTTTACTCATTTCTAGTGCGTAGTAAATATCCTTGATTTTACGACTCATGGTTTGATCGCTACTTGTTAGAAGGATTTTGGAAACCTGCATAGGTATTGTACTACCACCTTGTCTATTTCCAAGGACTGTTTTTACTAGCGAACGTGCCAATCCCCAATAGTCAACACCACTATGTGAGTAGAAACGTTCATCTTCTATGGATACAATTGCTTTTCTCAGATATGGTGAAATATCACTCAATGGAACAGGTGTCTTTTTAAATAAAGAAGGTGCCGTTGACATAGTTTCACCGTTTGAATATTTAATTGTTGTTGTTTGATGTGTTAACTTATCAAAAAGAGCTTCATTGACTGGTTTTACATCTTTTAAAGAGGCAAAAACAAATCCTAGCCCTAAAGCAAAAACAACAATAAGAGCGGCTATCATACCACCTATAATTTTTTTCTTTTTTCTATTTCGAATCTTCTTTTTTAATGACTTTGATGTGCCTTTAAGATTTGAAGCTTTTTTTCTATTATTTCGATCATTTCTATTATTGGAATTTTGATCGCCAGCCGAACGATCTCTCCTATCATTTCTCGGAGTTGTGGCTGATGAAGCGCTTACTGCTCTCGTTTTTGAAGCTGTACTTGAAGATGACGACGATCTCCTCGGATTAGACGAGCTAGAATTCAACCTTTTTGGATCTGAGGTAGCAGCTTTAGACCTCTCAGATGGAAGAGTTAAATCTTTTCTATTGGGATTAGGTCCGGAACCTGTAGAGGAGCCGGTGCTTCGTCTATTGGAACTGACCGTTTTTCTTCTGATTTTATTTTTATCTTCAGGGTTTCCTTTTTTCATGTTTTGTAACCTCCTTACTAATTTATAATTATACTTGAAAAATGGGTATTTTACAATAAAAATTAATATATTTAGGTGTATGCAAGTCTTTTAATGAAGTCTTTTTTTCATTATTACACTGTGAATATATAGCAAGACCTGTTGAAACGTTTTTATAGATTTTTATCTAGGGCTAAAAATTTGATATAGCTTGTATTGTTATTAAAATAATATACAATAATTTTCTTGAATTAATTCCAAATTAATAATATTATATAATAATGAAGATGTGATAATGATGAGAACAATTTTATGAAATAAGGGGGATATAGATGTTAGTTGTAGAAAATGTAAGTCATGGGTTCGGTGCGAGAACAATATTAGAGGACGTTTCATTTAGAATAAGAAAAGGTGAACATATAGCTTTGGTAGGTCCAAATGGAGAGGGAAAATCAAGCTTTCTAAATATAATAACAATGAAGTTGATGCCAGATTCTGGAGATATAAAGTGGTCAAACAGAGTGACGGTCGGATATCTTGACCAGCATACAGTTTTAGGAAAAGGCAGAACAATAAGAGATGTATTAAGAGATGCTTTTAAGCATATGTTTGAATTGGAACAAGAAATGCTCTCTATTTATGACAAGATGGGTGAGGCTGATGAAAAGCAAATGGAGTCATATTTGGAAGATACTGCAGATATTCAAACTGTCCTTGAACACAGTGGTTTTTATACAATTGATGCGAAGATTCAAGAAGTAGCAAATGGCTTGGGATTGGGTGAAATTGGGCTTGATAAAGATGTAACTGACTTATCAGGAGGTCAGAGAACAAAGGTACTTTTGACAAAACTATTACTAGAAAATCCAACAATTTTGGTACTTGATGAGCCTACAAACTTCTTAGATGAGGAACATATAATTTGGTTGACTAGGTACTTGCAAGAATATGAGAATGCCTTTGTATTGGTGTCTCATGATATAGATTTTATAAATGATACGTGCAATGTTATATATCATCTGGAAAATGGTGAACTAAACAGATATAAAGGAAATTATGATGAATTTGAGAGATTAAATGAAATCAAAAAACGTCAAGAAGAACAAGCATACGAAAAACAAGTAGAAGAAAGAAAAAGGCTTGAAGATTTTATAGCGAGGAATAAAGCTAGAGTGGCAACGAGAGGAATGGCAAATTCAAGACAGAAGCAACTTGATAAGATGGAAATACTAGAAAGACCAAAAGAAAAACTAAAGCCAACTTTTGATTTTAAAAATGCGAGAACATCTGGAAAAGTTGTTTTTGAAACGACTGATTTGGTGTTGGGATATGGAGAACCTCTTACAAAACCGTTAAACTTTAGACTAGAAAGAGGTAATAAAATCGCACTTAAGGGAATGAATGGTATAGGAAAGTCAACTCTTTTAAGAACTCTTTTGGGAATTGTAAAACCATATGACGGCAAGGTGAAGCTAGGAGATTACCTTGAAGTTGGATATTTTGAACAAGAAAGTTCACACGAAAATACAAATACAGCTATGGAAGAAGTTTGGGCAGAATTTCCAGGATTAGACAATATAGATGTCAGAAGGGCATTGGCAAGATGCGGGCTTACAAATGAACATATTACTAGTCAGATGAGGGTTTTATCAGGGGGAGAAGCTGCAAAGGTAAGATTGTGTAAAATAATGTTAAAAGATATAAATTTTTTGGTACTTGATGAGCCTACAAACCATTTAGATGTAGAGGCAAAGGATGAGCTAAAAAAGGCAATAAAGGAATTTAAGGGAACTGTTTTACTTGTAAGTCACGAACCGGAATTTTATAACGATATTGTCAATGATGTTTGGAATATTGAGGACTTTACAACTAAAATAGTATAAAAAACATAAAAAACATAAAAAAACATACCTACTTTCTATTTTGAAAGTGGGTATGTTTTAATTTTTAGAATATTATTGAGACTATATTTCGCATATAGAATTTATTTAACCTAACTTTATTACAATAACAAATTGAGTATACTCTCGTAAGTAATGTATTTTGAATGGTGTTTATTATTTTTCTATATCCCACTCATCAAACCAACTTGACTCAAGCTTAGACAACATTCCAGCATATTTACTTTCGTCGGCATTTTGTAGTTCGGCCTTCTTTTTATATGCATTTATAGTTGCTGTACTCTTGTTTACAGGTTGAATTGTTCCAGTTCCTGCAACGCATCCACCTGGACAAGCCATTCCTTCAAGTAGGTATCCATTTCTTTTACCAGCTTTTGCTAATAGTAGCATATTTCTACATTCTTTTAATCCGTCAGCTCTATCTATTGGAACTTCTCTATCAGGATCTATCTTTTTAATGACCTCAACCACTGCATTTGCAACTCCACCAGAAACAGCAAAGCCTCTTCCTGCACCAGTACCAAAGTCGACATTGTCAGATGGTTCGATCTCCTCTAGGTTTATTCCTTTAGCTTCAAACATACCCATTATCTCTTCAAAAGTAAGTACATAATCTACATGGCTTTTTACAGATTTTCTAGTAGCTTCAAGTTTTTTTGAAACACAAGGTCCTATAAATACAACTTTTGAATCTTCATATCTTTGTTTTATAAATCTAGCAGTAAACACCATAGGTGTCATTGCCATTGAAATATTATTTGTAAATTCAGGGAAAAGTTTTTTCGCCATAACTGACCATGATGGACAACAAGATGTTGCCATAAAGTCAAGTTCTGAAGGTACATTCTCCATATAATCTTTTGCTTCTTCTATTGTACATAAGTCAGCTCCAATAGCAACTTCAACAACGTCAAAAAATCCTAGCTCTAAAAGAGCCGCCTTTAATTTTTCAGGAGTAACTTTTGGACCAAACTGTCCAGCAAATGCAGGCGCAATTTCAGCAATGACTCTACTACCGCCCTTCATTTCCTGAATAAGCTGTAGTATCTGAGTTTTATCTGCAATTGCTCCAAATGGGCAAGATGAAATACATACTCCACAAGAAACACATTTTTCATAGTCAATATGCGCTCTTCCATGCTCGTCAGAATTGATAGCATCCATACCACAGGCTCTTGCACAAGGTCTTTCCAATTTTGAAATGGCAGAATATGGACAGACATTTTTACACCTTCCACATTTTATACATTTTTCTTGGTCGATGAACGATTTCCCGTTTATCATTGACACGGCATCTTTTGGACATACTTCTACACAAGGTCTAGCCAAGCACCCTCTACATGTGTCTGTAGTTATATATACATTGTCAGGACATGAGTTACAAGCAAATTTAATTATATTAACAAAAGGAGCCTTATAAATGGTATTTTTTACCGTATCTTCATTTATTCCCATAGAAATAGGGGCATGTTCTGAAACTTTTCTAAGTGGCATACCCATTGCAAGTCTCACTCTTTCTCCAACAATAGCTCTTTCAAGAAAGATACTTTCTCTGTAGGCTGCAACCTCACCTTTAATTATTTTGTAAGGGATTTCTTCTAACTTTGAATAGTCTGTTTCATTTTCATAGGCAAATCGAGCGACTTCTGTAAAGACATCTCTACGAACCTTATTTATAGCTGTGAAAAAACCTTTAAAACTCATTTATAATACCTCCATACACACTACAATTTCATCATTTATATATTATCAATCACATATTTATATATCAACCGTATAAAGTATAACATATTATATGAACAAAAGAAACAAGATAAATATATTTTCAAATTGAGTCTATATTATGAAAAATCTGTGAAATTATGAGAGGGATAAATATATTAACGAAAAACGTTTAATCGCTTGAAAACAAAAGTCTTAAGCGATTAAAAGGACAAATAAAACTTATTATGTTAAGGGAATGTAAAATATATTAACAATTTAATAATAATATTACATTGGATTAATAAATTATTAATCAAGCCTTAACATTTTATTAATTATGCTTTAACAAATGTAGAATATACTATAGAAAGTGAAGAGAATACAAGAAACAACAAAAAAGTAAACAATTAAAAAAATAAGCACAAGAGTATTAAGTTTACAAAAAAAGAAAAATAAAATTTGGGAGGAAAAAAATGTTTAAGAAGAAAATTGGAATTGTTGCACTTACATTAGTTATGGCATCGGCAGCGTTAGTAGGATGTGGAGGAAATGATAAGAAAACTGAAGAGGCAGGTTCTGCAGTAAAGGGTAGTATTACAGCAGTTGGTTCTTCAGCGCTTCAACCTCTTGCAGAGGCAGCTGGAAAGGCATTTAGCGAAAAGAATCCAGATGTAAAAATAAATGTACAAGGTGGTGGTTCAGGTCAAGGACTTAGCCAAATTGCATCAGGTACTGTACAAATAGGAAATTCAGACGTATTTGCAGAAGAAAAGAAAATTGATCCTAAAGATCTTGAAGATCACAAAGTGGCTGTTGTAGGTATGGGACCAGTGGTAAATAAAGATGTTAAGGTCGACAATTTATCACAACAACAGTTGATAGATATTTTTACAGGTAAGATTAAAAACTGGAAAGAAGTTGGTGGACAAGATCAAGAGATAGTATTGATAAATAGAGCAGAAGGTTCTGGTACTAGAGCAACATTTGAGCAGTTTGGATTAAAAGGTCAGGCTTCTATGAAGTCACAAGAACAGGATAATTCAGGTTCAGTTCAGAAAATAGTTGCACAGACACCTGGAGCAATTAGTTATCTGGCATTTTCATATTTTAATGATTCTTTAAAGCCACTTAAGATTGATGAAGTAGCACCAGAAGCAAAAAATATCGCTGATAACTCTTGGAAAATATGGTCATATGAGCATATGTATACTAAAAAAGATATGGATCCAGCAACAAAGGCATTTATAGAATATATGAAGTCTGATGATGTTCAGAAAAACTTTGTTGAAAAACTAGGATATATCTCTATTAATGGAATGAAGATAGAAAGAGATGCAAAAGGTGAAGTAAAAGATCTTAAATAGTTCTAACGAAAATAGGATAAAATCTTAAGAAATAGAAAAATAAAAAGCACTATCTACTTAAAATCAATAAGTATAGTGCTTTTTAAAATAGTAGGAGATAAGAATGGAAAAGTTAAAGTTAAGTAAGAAAGCCTCTCTTGAAAGGCGAGGAAAAACTGTAACTATGGCCTGTACGTTTATAATGTTGCTAATAGTTGCAGCAATAATCTTGATGGTTACAATTAAGGGAGTATCCACTTTTACAGAAAATAAAGTTGGTTTAGGTGAGTTTTTACTAAAATCAGACTGGCAACCTAGTAAACTAGGAAAAGACGGTAGACCTTTGGTGGGTACATTGCCAATGATTTTTGGATCATTTGCAGTAACACTTTTTTCTACAATAATTGCAACGCCTTTTGCAATTGGTGCAGCTATTTTTATGGTGGAGATCTCACCAAAACTTGGAAAAAAAATACTTCAACCAACGATTGAGCTACTTGTGGGTATACCTTCTGTAGTTTATGGTTTGTTAGGTTTATCTGTAATAGTTCCAATTGTTAGAAGTGTTTCAGGTGGTACGGGGTTTGGAATATTATCTGGAACTATTGTTTTGACAATAATGGTTTTACCAACGATAACATCACTAAGTGTCGATGCGATTGCATCTGTTTCTGACAGCCAAAGAGAAGCATCTCTAGCTTTGGGGACAACAAGGTGGCAGATGATTTATAAAGTTGTTGTTAGAACAGCTATGCCTGGAATTTTAACTGCCGTAGTACTTGGAATGGCAAGGGCATTTGGTGAAGCACTTGCAGTACAGATGGTAATAGGTAATACAACCATTATTCCTAAATCGTTGACAACACCAGCGAGTACGCTTACAAGTATTCTTACGATGAGTATGGGTAATACAATACCAGGTCAGTTGGAAAACAACGTACTTTGGTCATTAGCACTAATATTGATGTTGATGTCATTGTTCTTTATCATCCTAATACATATGATAGGAAGGAAAAAGAGTAATGCATAATAAAGGAAAAGTAATAGGAGGTGGATTTTATGTCGCCTAAGCAAGCAGACAAAATTGCAACGTTTGTTATTTATGGAATCATAGTAGTAATATGTTCAATTTTATTATTTATATTAGCATTTATACTTTTTAAAGGTGTACCAGAGATATCAGTAAAGTTCCTTACGAGTTCAGCTGAGTCATTTGTCGCTGGAGGTGGAATAGGGCCACAACTGTTTAATTCATTCTATTTGCTAGTAATAACTTTGGCAATTAGTGTCCCAGTTTCATTGGGAGCAGCGGTCTATCTCTCAGAGTATGCACCAAATAACAGAATGACTTCATCTATAAAAACATCAGTTGAAGTCTTGAGTTCTCTGCCATCGATCGTAGTAGGTTTATTCGGATTTTTATTATTTGTAATAAAATTTGGGTGGAGCTTTTCAATACTATCAGGAGCGTTGGCACTTACTATTTTTAATCTTCCCACATTGGTAAGGGTAATGGAGCAGTCGCTATCAAACATACCTGCAGCCCAAAGGGAAGGAACACTAGCTTTAGGGCTTACAAGATGGGAATGTACAAAACACATTCTTTTACCTTCTGCACTACCTGGTATTATGACTGGGATTATACTATCGGCAGGTAGAATATTTGGAGAAGCAGCAGCCCTTATATATACAGCAGGTCAAAATGCACCAGCACTTGATTTTACATCTTTAGACTTCACATCACCTAGTAATCCGTGGAACTTGATGAGACCAGCAGAAACTCTTGCAGTTCATATTTGGAAGGTAAATAGTGAAGGTATTATTCCAGATGCAAATGCCATTTCTAATGGTTCGGCAGCGGTACTAATAATAGCGATACTATTGTTTAATATATTGGCAAGAGTCATTGGAAAAAGAATGTATAAGAAGATGACGGGCTCTATGTCTTAAGAGGTAGCTTGAAAGATAAATTATAGAAAAATGAGAGAGTGAAGAATATGAATATGGAAAATATTATTATAGAGGCAAAAAATCTAGATATTTACTATGGAGATTTTAAAGCTATAAAAGAGGCTGAGTTAGCTTTTGAAAAAAATACAGTAACTGCCCTTATAGGTCCATCGGGATGTGGTAAATCGACATTTTTGAGATCTATTAACTTAATGAACAGAGAAGTGAAGGACTGTCGACTTGATGGAGAGATATTGTATAAGGGAAAAAATATTTTAAAAGAAAACACAGATGTATATGAAATAAGAAAAAATATAGGAATGGTTTTTCAAAGACCTAACCCATTTAATATGAGTATTTACGAAAATATAACCTTTGCACTTAAATGCCATGGCGAAAGAAATAAATCTAAGCTAGATGATGCTGTGGAAGTTGCACTAAAACAAGCTGCACTTTGGGATGATGTAAAAGACAATTTAAAGAAAAGTGCACTTGCTCTTTCTGGTGGGCAGCAACAGAGATTGTGTATTGCAAGAACTCTTGCGATGAAGCCAGATGTTATACTACTTGATGAACCTACAAGTGCCCTTGATCCAATTTCAACTTCAAAGATTGAGGAGATGGTGCTTACTTTAAAAGATGAGTACACTATAATTATCGTAACTCATAATATGCAACAAGTAGCCAGAATTGCAGATAGAACAGCATTTTTCCATCTAGGAGAAATTGTTGAGTATGACAGGACTGATGTAATTTTTTCAAATCCTGCAAAGAGAAAGACCGAAGATTATATTACTGGTAGGTTTGGTTAGATATAAGTGAAAATATATAAAATATCACTTGATGATTGTATAAAAAAGGTGGATAAAATTATGGATAATGTTACAAAAAAAGGAAGAACTATACTAAATTCTGAACTAAAAAGTATGAATGAAGAGGTAATTCAGATAGAACAGATGGTAAATGTAGCTATGCTAAAGGCTCAAAGGGCACTTGAAGATGGAGATGTAGGTATAGCAAAGCAAATAATAGAAGAAGATGATGTACTTAATAAAAAATGCTTGGAACTTGAAAAACACGCATATAGAGTAATAGCGCTACAGCAGCCTATTTCAACAGATCTTAGACAAATAGTGTCGATAATCAGAATAATTCCAGATTTAGAGAGAATGGGAGATCATGTAAAAGCAATTGCAAAAGCGATTGCTGATATTAGAGAACTTGATGTAAAGGACTCAATAGAATTAATGTGTGAAGCACTATCATTATTAAGAGAAAGACTAGATCACAGCATTGAAGCATTTATAGAAAAAGACAGCGTTGCGGCTAGAGAAATCGCAAAAGGTGATGATGATATAGATGCAATAAGCAATCAAATACTTAGAAAAGTTAAAAAAGAAATGTTAAAGGATATAGAGCATCTAAAAACAGTATCAAAATTACTATTTCTTGCAAAAAGCATAGAAAGAATGGGTGACTATATAGTAAATATTTGTGAAAGTACGGTATTTTTAAATACTGGAGAACTTGTGGAATTGATGTAGTAAAGAAAGCCTTACCAAATAAAACTAACTTCTGAAGTTGCATTTAATAAGCTTCGAGAAGAGTAGTCTTTGGAAGGGCTTTTTTTTGAAAGACTGTTATTATTGATAAAAAATGAAACTATTAAGAGTTATCTTATACACAAATAAGAGTTATCTTATACAAAAAATTAAATTCAAACTATATTTTTATATAAAATACCGACCTACCAATTGTAAGAGTTTATCTCTAACTTTCGGGGGTCGGTGTTTTATTTTATGTTCTGTTTTTTTATTATTAATATTTCTTAGAAAGGAGCAAAAGCATTGCTAAACCAAGAATGCTCTGTAGCCAATTTGATTTCTGCATCATATGAATCTCTATGAGCAATTTCCCATTTTTCTAACGCTTTTAATAGTTTTTTAGCATTTGGATCCTCAGCTCTTTTTGCAGCCTCTGCATAGAATCCTGCAAAGTCACTTTCCATTGCATATGCCATTCTAAGTATTGGTAAATCTTCTACAATTTTACTGAAGTCCATACTTTTTATATCTCTTTCGTTGATCTTGAAAATATCTTCACCGCCTTCAATTTCTGCAGCTTCAAATTCAGTGAATTTTCCGTTTGCTTCATAACTTTTTAGCTGTTTTTCTAGGATTACATAGTGATCATCTTCCATTTCAGCTAACTCTTTAAAAATCGCTTTGTTTGATTCTTCCTGTACCTTATCTTTGTACATTGTGTAAAACTCTCCAGCCTTACGTTCCATATTCATGGCGTATTTTAGGATTTCTACATAGTTGTCTTTTTTCATTTCAATAACCTCCTATAAAACATTTAAATTATTTGTATCAAGCAGTTTGATACTTAATTCAATTATAACTCTAATATACAAAAAATGCTATATTATACAAGAAAATATAAAAAAAACAAATGATTAAAATGTAAATTAAATGATAACAAATATCACCATAAAAAAATAAAACGGATATAATAAGTTTTCCTTGCAAACGCATTTTTTTTATTATATAATCTCTATATATTGAAAATTTAGACTTTGATAAAGAGGAGTAGATATGCTTGTTTTTCAGAGAGAAAATCGTTGGTGAGAGATTTTTAAATTAGGTATATTGAAGGTAGCTTTTGAGTCCGCTGTGTGAAGTTCAAATGTGTAGTACAGTGCGGTTGACCTACGTTATAGGTTTTGAGAGTCGGCAATTTGTCGGAATTAAGGTGGTAACGCGAGCTTTTCGTCCTTTTAAGGATGAAGGGCTTTTTTTATTCTGATAAAACAAGAACGATGATATTTTATTAGGAATTATTATTTTTTAGGAGGGAAACTATGGAAAAGAATTTACCAAAAAACTATGATCCAAAAGATTTTGAAGACAGAATCTATGAAAAGTGGCAAGAGGAAGGGTGCTTCAAGTCGAAAGTCGACAAAACAAAGAAACCATTTACAATTGTAATGCCTCCTCCTAATATCACAGGACAGTTACATATGGGTCATGCACTAGACGATACTCTACAAGATATACTAATCAGATGGAAAAGGATGGATGGATTTGAATCTTTGTGGATTCCAGGGACGGATCATGCCTCTATTGCAACTGAAGTAAAGGTTGTAGATAGAATAAAAAAAGAAAGTGGAAGATCAAAACACGAAATCAGCAGAGAAGAATTTTTAGAACATGCATGGGCATGGAAAGATGAATTTGGTGGAAAGATAGTAAATCAGGTAAAAAAACTAGGTGCTTCATGTGATTGGGATTTAGAGAGATTTACTATGGATGAAGGTTGTAATAAAGCAGTTACTAAATTTTTTGTAAAACTATATGAAGAAGGCCACATCTATAGAGGAAACCGAATTATTAACTGGTGTCCAGATTGCAAGACTACACTTTCTGATGCGGAAGTAGAGCATGAGGATCAGGAGGGATATTTTTGGCATATCAAATATCCAATAAAAGATAGTGAAGAATATCTTGAAATAGCTACGACAAGGCCAGAGACAATGCTTGGAGATTCAGGTATAGCTGTTCATCCAGAAGATGAAAGATACCTACATTTAGTGGGGAAAACAGCAATTTTACCGTTGGTAGGAAGAGAACTTCCAATTGTTGCTGATGAGTATGTAGATATGGAATTTGGGACTGGTGCAGTAAAAATGACTCCTGCACATGATACAAATGATTTTGAAGTTGGAAAAAGACACGACCTTGAAGAAATAAACGTAATGAATGAAGACGCTACTATGAATGATCTAGCAGGAAAATATCAGGGAATGACTAGATATGAGTGTAGAAAAGAAATCGTTAAGGACTTGGAAGAACAAGATCTACTAATAGGAATTAAAAAGCATGACCACGCAGTTGGGACTTGCTATAGATGTCATACAACGATTGAACCTAGACTTTCTCTACAGTGGTTTGTAAAAATGGATGAACTTGCTAAGCCTGCTATAGATATCCTAAAAAATGGAGATCTAGCTTTTGTACCAGATAAATTCGACAAAACTTATCTTCAGTGGTTGGAAAATATTAGAGACTGGTGTGTATCAAGACAGCTTTGGTGGGGTCATCAAATACCAGCGTATTATTGTCAAGATTGTGGAGAATTGATGGTAGCAGAAGATGCTCCGACTGAGTGTGTTAAGTGTAAGTCTAAAAATATTGTTCAGGACGAAGATGTTTTAGACACTTGGTTTTCTTCAGGTCTTTGGCCTTTTGAAGTATTAGGGTGGCCTGAGAAAACGGAAATGTTAGACTACTATTATCCTACAAGTGTACTTGTTACAGGATATGATATTATATTCTTCTGGGTTGTTAGAATGGCGTTTAGTGCAATGTTCTGTATGAATGAAAAACCATTCGACCATGTTTTAGTTCATGGACTTGTAAGAGATTCACAGGGACGAAAAATGTCAAAATCACTTGGAAATGGAATTGATCCACTTGAAATCATAGACCAGTATGGTGCCGATGCTCTTAGATTTACTTTGGCGACAGGAAACTCACCTGGAAACGACATGAGATTTTATATGGAGAGAGTAGAATTTGCAAGAAACTTCAATAATAAATTGTGGAATGCATCTAGATTTGTATTTATGAATTATGATGAGGAAATTTGTGACAAGCTAACAAGAGATTCTGTAGAAAAGAACCTTACTCTTGCAGATAAATGGATTATTTCTAGAGCGAATAGAGTAGTTAAAGAAGTTGGATACAATATGGATAAGTTTGATTTGGGTATTGCACTTCAAAAAGCATATGAATTTACTTGGTCTGAGTATTGCGATTGGTATATTGAGATTGTAAAACCAAGATTATATGGTGATGATGTAGAGGAAAAAAGAGCAGCACTTTATACTTTAACTTATGTATTAGAAAAAATTCTAAAGTTACTTCATCCATTTATACCTTATATCACAGAGGAAATATACACATATCTTCCAACTGTTGAAGGATATATTATAAAAGCTGAATACCCGCATTTTGATGAAAAAGATAATATGGAAACAGAAGAAGAAAAAATGAACTTGATCATGGAAGGTATAAGAAGTGTAAGAAATACTAGAACAGAAATGAATGTACCTCCGTCAAAGAAGAGCAAGGTAATAATAGTTCCAACGGTAGAAAAAAGAGAAGCTATGGAAGATGGTATGGATTATTTTAAAGCACTTGCATCAGCATCTGAAGTTGAGATTAGAGAAGATAAAAAAGACATACCAGAAGATGCAGTTTCTATTGTGATTGAAGGGGTTGAAATATTTATCCCTATGGATGAGCTTATTGACTTTGAAAAAGAAAGAGAAAGACTAAATAAAGAAAAAGAAAAAGCAATATCAGAAATAAAAAGAGTAGAGGGTAAACTAAACAATCAAGGATTTGTAAGCAAAGCACCTGAAAAATTGATAGAAGAAGAAAAGGCAAAAAAAGAAAAGTTTGAAGAAATATTAAAGACTATTGAAGAAAGACTTTCAAAACTTAAGTAATAGAAATCTATCAAAAATAAATAAAACATTAAACGGATTGTCACTGTACTTATACAGGAAACAATCCGTTTGTTTTTTAATGAGAGAATAGACTACTTTATATTTTCAATCAAGTTAATCAAGTCTTTATTTTTGTAGTTTGAGCTAGAGGCATCAATGTCTAATAATAAATGGTTGTGAGACCAGTATATTCTATTTCCATTTGCAAGAATTGCATCTTCACCTTTTAACTTCACTTGTTCTATTTTATCTGCATTAGTAACAAATCCGTTTTCTGGAGAGGATGTTCTCATAAATATTTTAATGTACTCATTTCCTTTTCTTAAGTAGACTGTTGCAAAATTTGGATCAACCTTACCTGTTTTTTCGTCTTTTATTGCAGTGATCTTTTCTACACCAAATCCTGCTAAAGAGTATGGTTTAAAGTTTAGAGACTTTGAAGCTTCTTCTACAGTGTTGAATGCTGCGACTGATGAGTTATCGCTTTTTGTTGTATTAATAGATCGTTTGCCAGTACTTTCGTCATAAGAAAAACCAATGATTTTATTTCCATCTTTGTCATAGATTTTCCCTTCGTTTTTTGCCGTTAATTTAGTAACTGGTTTTCCGTTTTCATCGAAAATTTTTCCGACTAAATCACTTTGAAGTGTTACAGAAAGTTCATTTGGATTTACATCCATTTTTTCCTGTATTACTTCTATATATCCACTTTTTAAACGTTTTGTCTCAGTAAAATAATCTTTCCCGATGACTCCGATTTTTCCAATACCTACTACAACTGCTATTGCAGCTACTGCAGCTACAACTATTTTTCTTCTTTGTTTTTTTGATTTATTATTCATATTAAACCTCCTAAAGATTGAGATAAAACTATGTTTAGAAATATTTGATTCAGTTTTTTGTTCTTTTATTTCTGTGGATAAATCTTTTCCTAATTGATGGGAATCGAGTCTTAAACGATTTTTTATTCTTTCCTTTGCGTCGATATCAGGAGCAAACTCTTCATCAAATTTATTTTTTATAAAATTTTCAAAATCCTTATCCATTAGAGAGTCTATGTTATTGTTATCTTTTTTCATATTCTTCCTCCAATTCTTTTCTTAATTTTTTCATGCTTCTAAATAGAACCACACCAACATTTGAGCTTGAAATACCCAGTAATTCTCCTATTTCAGTATTTTTTAAACCACCACAGTACTTTGATATGACTGCAAATCGTTCATTTTCATTTAGTTTTTCTAAAGCGCTAGCCAAATGTAAATTTCTGGATTTATTTATCAACATTTCTTCCGTGCTAGAAGTTGAGAAAAAACCTTCTGATACGTGATCCATAGAAATTGTTTGGATACGGTTTGATCTATAAAAAGATGCAATTTCATTTCTAGCTATAGTAAAAATCCAAAGATCTAAACTTCCTTTTTCATCTGAGTAAGTTTCAAGTTTCCTATATATATTTTCAAAAACTTTTACGCATATATCTTCAGCATCCATTTTATCAGGTGTTTTTGCTCTAATAAATCTATAGACCCTTTCAAAATAAACATCATATATATCATTAAAATCCAAAACCTCACCTCCTATTTTATTTTATTTGTACAAATAAGTTTGAATTATTCCTTTCACCTACATATACGTCATATTATATAAACCATTAACAAAAATTGCAAAATTACATAAAATAAAAATTAAAGATTCAAAAAAATTTTTCTTACATAAAAACAGCTAATTAAATCATATGAAAAGATTCTATTAGCTGTTTTGTTTAGTACTTATTCAATTTTAATACATATTTTAAAATAAATAACCGTGATTAAAACTATTTACAGTAGCCTATTAGCATAGGTAAATATTAATTAGAATTATTTTAAATTTTCTAGTAGCTTAAGTGTAAATTCCCAAACTCTTTCTACAGATGAAACTAGCATATGTTCTTTTGGTGTATGAGCATCAAATATTGCTGGTCCATAA
>JBDHVM010000001.1:0-35726 GCA_039809725.1 Peptostreptococcus sp. | reverse complement strand
TTCGCCATCAGAGAAGGTGGAAGAACAGTAGCTTCTGGAGTTGTTGCAACAATAGTTGAATAATCATTGATTTAAGGGTATTGTGATGAAAAGTATATTTTCATCAGCAGTATTTGATATGCAGACGATATTAAGACCGTTCAAATTGGACGGTCTTTTTTTTGATAGCGCAGCAGAAGCTTTGCCTCGTTAAAACTCTTGAGTATATTTTTATGAGTATCTTTTTAGCAGTGCAAAAAATTAATATAAATTTTTGTTTTAAATATTGACTTTCTATTCTATCTGTTATAGTATAACTATAACAGATAGAATAGAAAAAACGTAAAAAGATTTATCTTGTTATAACAAGATAAATCTCAAGGAATTTTTGGCATTAGCTAAAAATTCGACATAAGCGTTTGAACGAGGCTGAATTTTGCCGAGTTATAACAAGACAAATCTCAAGTAATTTTTGGCATTAGCTAAAAATTCGACATAAGAGTTTGAACGAGGCGGGAGACATCTTCGCCGAGTAATAGGTGATGTGGGTGAAAGGGTGTGATACTATGATACTGACAATAAATTTTGAATCGGAAAAACCAATATATGTGCAAATTGTAGAGCAAGTTACAAAAGGCATATATTCTGGAGAGATCTCTCCAGGTGAATCTCTTCCATCAGTTAGACAATTAGGAAGCGATATAGGAGTGAATCTACATACGGTAAACAAAGCATATCAAATTTTAAAAGATAAAAAGTACATACAGATTGATAGACGTTCGGGAGCGTATATTTCTTCGTCGTTTGATAAGTATAAAGATGAGGACATCGCAGTTTTGGAGGATGATATGGAGACGTTGCTAGCAGGTGCGTATATTATGGGTATTGAAAAAGATGAAGTAGTCAAAATAGTTGAAAAAATATATAAGAAGGGCGTGAGATAAATGGATGAGAGATTAGTTCTATTTATTATTATGGAATTTGTGTTAGTGACTGTTGGTCTAATGATGATATTTATTAACAGTATTAGTAGGGTAAACATCATGTTTGGTGTGAGTGTTGATTCGAGAATTTTAGAAAATAAAGAGATTGAAAATGTAAAAAAAGAGTATTCCATGTATCAAGTAGCTATATTGATAATTTTCATGTTGATTGAGCCGATAGTTCTATTTTTAGCACCTATGAATGTAAATACATCTACTGGAGCAGCTGTAGTCGTGTTTATAGTATATTGTGTGGTGAGTTTCTTACCTTTTTATTTTGCAAGTAATAAATTGAAGAAAATAAAGTCAAAGTATAGAAATAGAGATTTTAATACTACCACAGTAAAAGTAGATACAAAACTATCTAGAGAAAAATTAAAGTATGGAAAGAAAATTTGGCTACTATATATAGTTCCTATTGGTATTTTGCTGGCTAGTTCATATTATAATATAATAAATTATGATAATATTCCGTCTAAAATAGTAAAGCATGTAGGGAGAGTTGTTACATACCATCAAAAGACTATGATGAATATAAATACAATTACAATTGTTGGATTAGTCACAGTTTTGATAGTCATGTTTGCGAATTTTGCCCTTATTAATACTAAGCAAAAGACATCAGCCACACATACGGAGAAGTCCATAGAAAACTACAAAAAATCTAGGAAAATATTAACTATGTATATGGCATCCCTTACAACCCTTAATTCTATATTCTTGGTTTTAACAAATAATGAGATGCTATATTATACAACTAGCTCTGATAAAAGGATAATTACGTACACTATCGTTTATATTGCATTGATAGTGATAATGTCATTTATAGTCGCCTTTAAAGTCGGGAGTATGGGAGATAAACTGAATAAAGAGATTGACGATTACTATGAAGAAAGTGACAAGTACTGGTATTTGGCAGGTTCTATATACTGTAATAAAAATGATCCTTCAGTCTTTGTTCCAAAGAGAGTAGGCTTTGGATCTACTGTGAACTTTGGAAGTAAGATGGGTAAAATATTGATGATTGCTATATTGACAGTGATAATAATATTTATCCTGATGAGGCTAGTTCAGATGTTATAAATATATATTTAAAATATCCCCGATGTTTTTAAGAAAGATCAATGAAAACATCGGGGATATAATTTTTAATGATTAAGTAAAATGTCTAGGTTGTTAATTACAGAAAGAATCAATGTAATAAAAAAACTATACTAAGAAATTTTTTCTTCTATATCTTATCCAACCCACTATTACAAAGAGAAGCATAACGCCTGAATAAATACCTATTTCTGTAAGATTTGTTTTGCCAGAAAGTATCCTACCACCTTTAAAGACTTCAATTGGAGAAATATATATAAAATCACCAAATTTTTCCATAAGCTGTGTAAAAAGTCCTAAAAAGAAGGTAAAGAAAACTATCCCAAGACCTATAGGATTTTCGCCTGTATCCCTGTTCATAAATGAAGATATCATCGTGCCAAAACAGAAAAAGAAAATTGACACAAAAGGTATTGCTGATATTATCTCTATCATATTGATTATATAGTCTTTTCCGATGATTTTTTTATCGAGATAAAAGTACATTCCGAATAAAACGATCTGTATAATAATATAAATAACTAGAATATTTGTAATGCCTGAGAAAAACTTTCCAAAGTATATTCTAGTTCTAGATATCGGTTTGCTGTATAAATACTCAATAGTGCCTTGTACTTCTTCTCTAACCAATGACTTTTGACCTAAGCCTACACCATATACTGCCATGGCAATAAGGATGTAGTTTGAAACATAGGCAAGGTATTGACTAATATCAGTAAGGTTTGCCTGAGATTCGATACCGAACATTTTTAAGACACTTGGTGGCAAGGTGTGAATTTTAGTTGCCATTATATCTTTCATTCCCTCTTCTGTCATCATAGGATATACAGAGAAAAAAAGAACAAATAAAATAGATAATATCAATGTCCATATGATCAGTGACTTTCTATTTTTTTTCAATTCTAATCTATAGATCATCAATCTCATCTCCTTTTTCATCGTTTTCGTAGTATTTTAAAAACTCATCTTCAAGACTTGGATTTTCAATGGTGAAATTCGACGGCCCCGAGTAAATCAACGCTTGCATCAAGTTTTTCAGATCACCCTTAAACGAGTAGTCATACTCATTTCCTTTTTTATTTACTAATGAGCATCCAATCTGTGTCAAAGGGGTGTCATCGTGATCTCCAGTTATCCTAATTATCTTTCTTTCAAGAAATTCTTTGTCTATTTTCTCAACTTTAATTATCTCGCCATCTTTTATAAAGGCTATTCTATTACAGTTGTGTTGAATTTCAGATAAAATATGACTAGATAAAAAAATTGTAGTTCCTTCTGAATTCTTTTTTTTCAAAAGGTTTAAAAGTCTTCTCTGCATCATAGGATCAAGCCCTGAAGTAGGCTCATCCAAAATTATTAGTTTTGGATTTGAAATCAAAGCATCAACAACGGCAACCTTTTTTTTGTTTCCTAAAGAAAGACTACCAAACTTTTTATTTAGGTCAATTTGAAAATAGTCCACATAATCCATATATGAACTTATGTCGTCTATACCATGAATCTGCATTGTCATCTCAAAAATATCCTTCACTTTAAAAGTATTATAAAACTTCACTTCGCTAGGAACATATGAGATCATGTTTTTTATTTCTACCGTATCTTTTACAGAGTCCAAATCAAAGACTCTACACTTGCCTTTGCTTGGAAAAAGAAGGTTTAGAAGGACTTTTATAGTTGTTGACTTACCTGCTCCATTCGGACCTATAAAACCGAAAAACTCACCTTCTTCAATTGAAAGTGAAATGTTCTCTATTCCTTTGTTTTTTCCATAATATTTTGTAAGATTATCAAATTCAATTGCAGCCATCTTATTTACCTCACAGACTTTATTTTTGAGCTCGGCGAAAGTATCCGCCTCGTTGAAACGCTTTAGTGGATATTTAGTAAATACCAAAATACCTACTCTTACCTCGTTAAAACTCGGCGAAAGTATCCGCCTCATTGAAACGCTTTAGTGGATATTTAGTAAATACCAAAATACCTACTCTTACCTCGTTATTACAATTATACCACAAAGTAAAAGGATTACAAGAATGTATGAAAAGGCTTTCATAAATAAGTGTAAGAAAGTTTTATTGACGGCATTCAATTTCCAGAGCATAAAAAAGATTATATAAATATAATTTTATCATTTTTATGTTTTTATTAAGATTGTATATATATTTATAGATGTAGATAAGTTTTTTTATATATATCAGTAAAAGTAATTAAAAATAAAAAATGTACGACAATTACCAATAATGTTAATATTCACACAAAAATCGTTTTTTAAGCATTTTTCAACATAGAAAATTCTAATAAAAGAAATATAATAAAAGGGAGAAAAAAACTATATATATTATTAAAAAATGTTTTACGGCTGCTTTAAAGTAGTCATAGTAAAAAGCAACATAAGTAATAACAAAAAGATACATAAACAATAGTAAATAGCAGTATAAAAAAAGATCTAGGGAGGTGAAAATTGTAGAGAGTGGTAATATATTGATTTTAAAGAAACTGAATAGTAAATCGTGGATGTATAAACTTGGAAGGAGTTGATTGTTATAGACACGCTTAAAAGTCACAGAGGTTTGGGAGCAGTAGATTATTTCATGTTGGGCTTTGGCTCGATAGTTGGAATAGGATGGACATTAATAAATGACTGGTATCTTATGGGAGGTGGCCCGATAGCTGTACTATCGGCTTTTATCATAGGAACAGTATTTATAATTCCAATTGGCTTATGTTATGCAGAGATGTCAGGTGCTATACCAGTAGCAGGAGGCGTGATTGCATATGCATATGAGGCTAAGGGGTTGAAACTATCCTTTATAGGAGGATGGTTTGTTGTTTTAGCATATATGACCTTACTACCTTGGGAGGCGATTTATCTCGGTCATATTTTATCTTATATGATACCTATTTTAAAAATGGGTACACCTTTGTACACGATTTTGGGATATAATGTATATCCATTACAACTTTTGGTGAATCTGTTATTGTCATTTGTATTAATTTACATGAATTACAGAGGAGCAGAAATTTCAGGTACTGTACAGACAATTCTCACTACGATAATTTTTATTTGTGCAGGCTTGATAATAATATTTAGTTTATTTAAAGTTAACATATCAAATTTATTGCCTATATACGAATCTGTTAGAGGTTATAGTCATAAAAATATCTTTTCAGGGATAATTTCCACCCTCGTAGTAGTACCATTTTTTCTTGCTGGTTTTGATACTATACCACAATCTATGGAAGAAGCAAAAGATAAGGAAGTGAAGAAAAAGATACCAAAAATTGTCACTGCAACAATCATTTCTTCAGGTCTTTTCTATTCAGTAATAATAGTTGCCTGTGGACTAGCTATGAAATGGACCGATTTTATCCACTTAGAATCTCCTGCTGTTGCTGAATTAATCAACCATCTTTATGGAGGAACCATAGGCAAGGCTCTTTATTATACGACTATAATTGGAGCGTTGGCTGGCCTTTTATCTACTTGGAATGGTATGTTTATGGCTTCTACTCACCTTTTACTTGGAATGGGGAGAGCAAGGCTTTTGCCAGGATTTTTCAATATAGAACATAAAAAATATCAAACGCCTATAGGTGGCGTGATTTTCTGTGGTATTGCAACTATCATTGGTCCTCTTTTAGGTATAGGAATAATACGTCCACTTACAAACGTGGGATCTTTAGGTTTTATTATTGGATGGATGGTAACAAGTATAAGTACACTTGTATTAAGAAAGACAAAGCCAGAGATGTATAGACCGTTTATTGCTTCAAAAGGAACTCATTTTATCTGGGTAGCAATAATTGTATCGGTTGTATTGACGCTGATTTCCCTAGTTCCTACCCTACCATCGTTTATTGGTGAGCAAAGTATATTGATTTTGGCAGGTTGGTCTGCTCTAGGATTTGTTTTCTACACTGTGTTTTCAAATTATAGGATGAGTATCTCAGAGTGGGATAGAAAAAAAGAAATATATAGAAATATAAAAGATTGATTATAAATACTAAAGAAGAGAAAATGAAAAAACTATACATAGTATAGAAAAAATCAATAAATAGAAATGCTAATTGGATTAAGAAATATAGAAAAAGAATAAAAAATATAAAAAGAGGGAGTTTATTATAATTAATAGCCCTCTTTTTTGGGTATTTATTACACAGTTGGAAAAATTCCGAATTTATATTTACTTAAAAATTCGTAGGTAAAAACTGTCAATTCAATGATATTTATTTATTTTTGTTGTATTTACAACAATATTCTTAATAAATTTTTAAACGTTACTTTTATATTATACTTGAACAAATTTAAAAAATGGTGTAAAATAATTAACAACTAATATCTGAAAATTATGACTTTTATGGGAAGGAGGAGATTAGATGGTAAAAGAAATTTTACTGAAAGTAGTTGAAGTTGAGGAAGAAGCAGAATCACTTGTAAAAAAGGCTAAGGAAGATGCAAAAAGCTTGGTATCACAGTCAGAAATCAAAGTTAAAAAGGATCTTGATGAGATGATAGCGAGCGCAAAGGCAGAAAGCGATAGACTTAAAAAGCAAGCAGAAGATGATATGAAAGACGAATTACACTTAATAACTCAAAAGAGTGAAGAAAGATGTAAAGATATTGCAAAGATTCCTCAAGATAGATTTGACGAAGCAAAGAATTTACTGATAGAGAGGATTGTGAGACAGCATGGCGATAGTTAAAATGAAGAAATTTCACCTTTTAGTGTTAGACTCTCATCGTGAAAAGCTATTAAAAGAACTGCAACTTTTTAGGAATATTCAGTTTGAGGATGTTTGTGGTATTGAAGATTTTGGAGACGAGACATTGTCAGCCTTTAAAAGGCCAGCTGTTGATGAAAGTGTTTCAAAGTATGATGATACAATAAACCAGTGTTCTTATGCGATTGATTTGATCAATAAGTACAGCCCGCAAATTTCAGGTATTAAAGGTTTGATTAATGGATTGCCAAACTATACTTTTGAAGAAATGGAAAAGAAAGCCTTAGAAGTTAATTTTAATCAAAAGTATACTGAGGTAAAAGGGCTAGGTGATGAACTATCAAAAGTTGAGTCAAACGTTTCAAAAAACAGGGATTTAATCAAAGAGTTAGAGCCTGTTGCCAATTTGGATGTAAGTTTTACAGAAATGTCTAAGTTGGAACATTTTAATTCTTTTGTAGGTGGCGTTTCTGGTAAAATAGTAGATCTATTCATTCAGTCCATGGAGAACTTAGAATATACTCATTGGAAGGAAATAGGAGTCTACAAAGATGAGCATTTCTTTTTTATCATCACAGATGTGAGAGAAGAAGACGACCTAAATGAAGCACTTAGGATTGGAAATTTAAACAAAATTAAAATTGATACCGATTTGTTGCCAGGAGACAAAATAGATGAACTTCAGGGTGAAATTAGCAAATTGGAAAAGAGGAAGGAAGAAATAATCTCTGAAATCGCAGGTAAGCAAGATGAGCTTGAGGATTTTAAGTTGACTTACGAATACTATGGAAACTTAAAGATTAGAGCACTAGCAGAAAAAGACTTTATGAAGACTTCTAGTGTTTGTGTTCTGACGGGGTACTGTCCTGAGTTTGATGTAGATAGACTTGAAAAGACTGTCTCCAAAGTTTGCAAAGAGGATTATATTGTGAAGTTTGAAAATGTGGATAAAGATTGCTCTCAGACTCCAATATTACTAAAAAACAACAAGTTTGTAAAGGTATTTGAAAGTGTGACATCTACTTATGCACTACCTAGGTATAATGAAGTAGATCCAACACCTCTTTATGCGCCTGTATATGCTTTATTCTTCGGAATGATGTCAGCTGACTTTGGGTATGGTTTAGTGATATTGATACTGACTACTTTAGCACTGAAAAAGTGCAATCTAAGCCCTGATATGAAGAAAAATGTAAAGTTCTTCCAGTTGATATCTATAAGCACAGCTGTTTGGGGATTCTTGTACGGATCATACTTTGGAGCATCAATTCCAGGAATGTGGAGATTATTTGATTTAAGTACTCAATTTATGAACATACTTATTCTTTCTATAATCATGGGAGGAATACATTTGTACTTTGGTTTGGCAGTAAAGGCATATATGCTGATTAGGGATAAGCAGTATATAGATATGATTTTTCAGGTAGTTTCTTGGTACGTAACTTTGTCAGGAATAATAGTATTATTATTGTCTATGGCAGGAATCATTCAACCAGCACTAAAAACACCTTCAATGTTTGTTATGATATTAGGTATTGTGATGTTGATAGTTGGTGGAGCAATGGGATCTCAAGGAAATATACTTAAGAGATTAGTCGCAGGTATATACAATGTATATGGAATTTCAAGTTATATTGGTGATTTCGTTTCATATTCTCGTCTAATGGCTCTTGGTATGGCTGGAGGATATATAGCATTTTCTGTAAATATGATAGCTGGTATGGTCTGGGGAAAGACTATAGTAGGATATGTAGCAGCAATATTTATATTGATATTCTTCCATGCGTTTAACTTATTCTTATCTTGCTTGGGTGCATATGTTCACTCATTAAGACTTGTATATGTTGAGTTCTTTGGTAAGTTTTACGAAGGTGGAGGAAAGGCATTTAGATTCTTTAGAAATAAGACAAAATATATTAATCTTGATAGACATTATGAAGATTAATTAAAAAATTTGATTTTTATACAGTGTGACATGAGAATGTTCACGCAAAATATTAGCGATAAATCGTTGTAAATTTAAAATCACTAAGTAATAAACAGTGAAAAAAAATAAAAAAAGCGTAACAAAAATGTGCGTTAAATAAGGAGGTTTACTTATGAATTTTGCAACTTGGATAGTAGGACATGGAGGCGTTATATTTGGATCATTGGGAGTAGTTGCTGCGATGCTTGCAGCAATCGGATCAGCTAAAGGGCTTTCAATAGTAGGACAGGCAGCTTCAGGATTGGTACCAGAAGAGCCACAGAAATTTGGTAAGACACTTATACTACAGCTTTTACCTGGTACACAGGGGCTTTATGGTTTCGTTATAGGGCTATTGGTGTTATTAAAACTTACAGGAGATATGTCTTTGGCACAGGGAATGTACTTGGCAGCAGTTGGTATGCCTATAGGTTTTGTAGGTTGGGGATCAGCTGTATCTCAGGGTAAGGTAGCTGCAAGTGGTATAGGAATACTTGCTAAAAACGAGTCACAGACTACAAAGGGTATAATATATTCTGTAATGGTTGAAACATACGCATTGTTGGCATTCGTAATATCACTTTTACTATTCTTCAAATATGGAGCTTTCTTTGCATAAGAATACAAAATTATTAGAGAAAAGGAAGTGATAATATGGCAGAGCTTAATAAGCTTACAGATAGAATATTAGATGAGGCGAAGCAATCGGCGAATGAAATATTATCATCGGCAAAGCAAAAGGCTGATAAGATAATAGGAAATGCAAAGTTGCAGTCTGATAATAAATACAAATCAATCGTTGAAAAGGGAGAGCTAGAAGCAGAGAGTCTAAAAGAAAGATTAAGATCAAATGCTAACCTTAAAGCAAGGGATAACGAGCTAAAGGCTAAACAAGAGGTAATACTTAAGGTATACGAATCTGCTTTAGAAGATATGAAAAATATCGATGATGTAAAGTATGTAGAGTATGTGAAGATGAATGCCAGTTTTTCAAGTGAATCAGTTTTAGTGGTTCAAAAAGAAAGACTTCAGCTTATTAAATCCAATTTTCCAGAACAAAAGCTAGCTGAAGATAGATTTGTTGAAGCGGGTTTTATAGAAATTATTGGTGGAATAGAGAAGAACTTTACTTTCAGTTCACAACTTGATTATATCAAAGACGATTTGCAAGGTGAGATAGCAAAGATACTTTTTAAGTAGATGGGGGGGTAGTTTATGGAAAGACTAGATTACGCCCGAGGTGTAGTAATGGCGAGGGTTTATGAGAAGAGACTTCTCGACAAAGGAAAATTAGATAAAATGATAGATGCTAAGGATGCTGATGAGGCATTTAAAATACTTCTTGATTCTGAGTATTCTAAAAGTATGGATTCAGTTGAAGGCGTAAAAGATTATGAAAATCTTCTGAAAAACGAGACTTCAAGGGTATTTAAACTAGGAACAGAAATGCTTGAAGATAAAAGAATTTTGGAAATTCTATCATTAAAATACGATTATCACAATCTAAAAACGATGGTAAAGGCAAAGGTGTCTGGAAAAGATCTTGATGAACTGTTTATCTACTCAAGTGAAAACAATCCTGAAAAGATAAGACTGCAATTTGAAAGCGGACATTTTACAGATACAAAAAGCGAGTTTATTAAAGCTTTAAAGGATGCAGAGGAAAAGTATAATGAGACCTCAGATCCACAACTTGTCGACATTGTTGTTGATAGAGCGTATTATGAACATCTTAAAGCAATTGCTGATTCACTTAAAATTGAGCTTTTTAGTGATTATGTGAGTGCAAGTATAGATTTTTATAATATTGTATCCATGCTAAGGGCAATAAAGATGGGTAAGAGTACAAATTTCTTAAATCAGATACTAATTGAGGGAGGAGCAATTTCCGTAAGTAGGCTTATTCTTCTTTCGAGAGAGGATTTTGACAGAATGGCATTTGCCTTGAAGTCAGAAAAAATAGGGAGAGCCCTTAATGACTGCGTTGAAGATTATAAAGTGCATCAAAACCCAGCGATCTTAGACAGTATGAAAGATGTGTACCTTAGCAGGTTAAATTCGGATTCTAGGTTTATTTCCTTTGGTCCAGAACCTATATTTGCTTATCTTGTGGCAAAGGAAAAAGAGATTTCAATTGTTAGATTGATACTAGTCGGAAAGTTAAATAATATACCATCCACTAAGATTAGAGAGAGGTTGGGTGATATTTAATGTATAAGATTGGAGCGGTAGGAGATAAAGATTCAGTATTGGCGTTTAAATCAATAGGCATAGATGTTTTTCCTGTGGTAGAGGGAACTGAGGCAAGAGCAGTAATAGACGATTTGGCTCAAAAGGACTATGGTTTAATATTTGTGACTGAACAAATAGCGCAAAATATTGAAGAAACAATACAGAGATATAAGAAAAAGCTAGTTCCAGCGATAATATTAATTCCTTCAAATCAAGGGACGCTTGGAATTGGAATGAAAGAAATAAACAAAAATGTTGAAAAGGCAGTAGGAAGTAATATATTTGCCAATTCTGATAAATAAGGAGGAGAGGCTTAGTGAAAGCAGGTAAAATTGTTAAAGTATCCGGTCCGCTTGTTGTAGCTGAAGGAATGGAAGATGCCAACATATACGACGTCGTAAAAGTTTCTGAATCAAAGCTAATAGGCGAGATCATAGAGATGCGTGACGACAAAGCTTCAATACAGGTTTATGAAGAAACAGCGGGGATAGGTCCTGGTGAACCTGTTGAAACAACAGGAGAACCTCTGAGCGTTGAGCTTGGACCAGGTCTTATAGAAAATATGTTTGACGGTATACAAAGACCGTTGGAAAAATTTAGATCAATAGCAGGAGATTTCCTTACAAAAGGTATAGAGGTCCATTCATTAGATAGAGATAAAAAATGGTATTTTCATCCACAGGCAAAAGTTGGTGACAGGCTTGTTGAGGGCGATATTCTAGGATATGTGCAAGAAACAGAGGTAGTTAAGCACTTGATTATGGTACCTTATAGAGTTGAAGGTGTTTTGGAGTCAATTCAAGAAGGTGAATTTACAATAGTTGATGAAATAGCAGTGATTAAAGACGAAAAAGGTAAATCAAACTCAGTACATATGCTACAGAAATGGCCTGTTAGAAGAAGTAGAAGAATAAAGGAAAAAATAGCTCCTAGAGTTCCTCTAATCACAGGACAAAGAGTAGTAGACACATTTTTCCCAGTAACTAAGGGTGGAACAGCCTGTGTTCCAGGTCCTTTTGGATCGGGAAAAACAGTAGTACAGCATCAGCTTGCTAAATGGGCGGATGCTCAGATTGTTGTTTACGTTGGTTGTGGAGAACGTGGAAATGAGATGACAGACGTTTTAAATGAATTCCCAGAGCTTATAGATCCACATACAGGCGAAACACTTATGAAGAGAACTGTACTTATAGCAAATACATCAAATATGCCAGTTGCAGCACGTGAGGCCAGCATATATACAGGTATTACAATTGCGGAGTACTTTAGAGATATGGGATATTCTGTTGCAGTAATGGCAGACTCTACATCTAGATGGGCAGAAGCACTAAGAGAAATGTCAGGAAGACTTGAAGAGATGCCTGGTGACGAAGGTTATCCTGCGTACTTATCTTCTAGAGCAGCAGAATTTTATGAAAGAGCTGGTAAAGTAATCTGTAAAGGTAGTGATGATAGAGAAGGCGCACTTACAATAATAGGTGCAGTTTCACCTCCAGGTGGAGATATATCAGAGCCCGTTTCACAGGCTACTCTAAGAATAGTAAAAGTGTTCTGGGGGCTAAATGCAAATCTTGCGTATAGAAGGCATTTCCCAGCTATTTCATGGCTTGATTCATACTCACTATATCAATCAGATGTAGATGAATGGATGGGGGACAATGTATCAGAAAGATTCCCATTAAATAGAGCAGAGGCTATGACTCTTCTTCAAGAGGAATCAGGGCTACAAGAAATTGTAAGACTTGTAGGTAAGGATACTCTTTCAGAAAAGGATCAGCTAAAGCTAGAGGTTGCGAAGTCAATTAGAGAGGATTATCTTCAGCAAAATGCATTCCAGGATGTGGATACATTTACATCTTTGGAAAAGCAAGATAAAATGCTTGAGATGGTTTTAAAGTATTATAGAGAATCTTTAAGAGCACTTGAAAACAATGTATATCTGAGTGAACTTGTAAATCTTCCAATAAGAGAATCTATAGCAAGAGCAAAGTATACTGAAGAAGCGGATATTGCTAAATTAGATGAAGTTACTGAAAATATTACCGTAGAAATTGATGCACTCATAAACAGAGGAGGTGGACTAGATGATTAAAGAGTATAAAACTATAAGAGAAATTGTTGGTCCACTGTTGATGGTTGATGGTGTTGAAAATATCAAGTACGAAGAGCTTGTAGAAATTGAAATGCAAAATGGAGATATTCGCCGTGGTAGAGTTCTAGAGATCAACGGAGATAAAGCCATGGTTCAGTTATTTGAAGGTTCAGCGGGTATAAACTTAAGAGACTCTAAGGTGAGATTCTTGGCAAAACCTCTTACACTAGGTGTATCAGAAGATATGATAGGTAGAGTATTTGACGGAATGGGAAATCCAAAAGATGGAGGACCTGAGCTAATACCAGATGAAAAACTAGATATAAACGGTATAGCTATAAATCCAGTTGCCAGAGATTATCCGTCTGAGTTTATACAGACAGGTGTGTCTGCAATAGATGGACTTAATACATTGGTTAGAGGACAGAAACTTCCTATATTCTCTGGGTCAGGACTTCCTCATGCAAATCTTGCTTCTCAGATAGCAAGACAAGCTAGAGTTCTTGGAACAGACGAAAAATTTGCGGTTGTTTTCGCAGCGATAGGGATAACTTTTGAAGAAGCACAGTTCTTTATTGATGACTTTAAAAAGACGGGGGCAATAGATAGAGCAGTTTTATTTATGAATCTTGCAAATGACCCTGCTATAGAGCGTATATCTACACCAAGAATGGCGCTTACTTGTGCTGAATATCTTGCATTTGAAAAAGATATGCACGTACTAGTTATATTAACTGACCTTACAAATTATTGTGAGGCTCTACGTGAAATATCTGCTGCAAGACGTGAAGTACCAGGAAGAAGAGGATACCCAGGGTATCTATATACTGACCTTTCAACATTATATGAAAGAGCGGGTAGAATAAAGGGAAGAAAAGGATCTATCACACAGGTTCCGATACTTACAATGCCTGAAGATGATAAGACACATCCAATACCTGACCTTACAGGATATATCACAGAAGGACAGATAATACTATCAAGAGAATTATATAAAAAGAATATGATGCCTCCTATAGACGTACTTCCTTCACTTTCTAGACTGAAAGACAAAGGTATAGGAGATGGAAAAACTAGAGAAGATCATGCAGATACAATGAATCAGCTTTTTGCAGCATATGCAGCAGGTAAAGAAGCAAAAGAACTACAGATAATATTGGGTGAATCTGCTCTATCTGAATCGGATAAGGCATTTGCAAAGTTTGCTGATGAGTTTGAAAAAAGATATGTATCTCAAGGTTATGCAACAAATAGAACAATAGAAGAGACGTTGACTTTGGGTTGGGATCTTTTAAAAATACTTCCTAGAACAGAGCTTAAGAGAATAAAAGACAAGTTTATAAAGAAATATTTACCTGAGGAAAGCCAGGTGGATTAATATGGCAAAATTAAATGTAAATCCAACTAGAATGGAACTTTCTAGATTAAAGGCCAGACTTGCGACTTCTACAAGAGGACACAAACTTTTGAAGGATAAGCAAGATGAATTGATGAGACAATTTATAGCCATGATAAAAGAAAATAAAAGGCTTAGAGAAATTGTTGAAGGAAAAATAACTGACTCATTTGAGGATTTTCTTTTGGCAAGAAGTATGAATTTATCTCAAATGTTGGATGAAGCATTAGCTATTTCTAAAGAGAGAATAAACTTAGACATCAAGACAAAGAATTTGATGAGTGTAAATGTTCCAGTGATGAACTTTACGAGGATTAATGAAGAGGACACATCGGCGATTTATCCATATGGTTTTGGTGGAACATCATCTGAACTGGATACTGCCGTAAATAAACTTTACAATATTCTACCAGAGTTGCTTAAACTTGCAGAAATAGAAAAAGCTTGCCAGTTGATGGCTGATGAAATCGAAAGTACCAGAAGAAGAGTTAATGCACTTGAATATATGACGATACCTCAACTTAGAGAGACTATTACATATATCAGAATGAAATTAGAAGAAAATGACAGAAGTTCAATAACTCGATTGATGAAGGTAAAAGATATAATCAAAAAAGAGGATTAAGGGTTTAGTGACGCCGTAGCGTCTTATTGACGAAGATACAATATTTGATTTTATAAAATGCGTTATAAAAAAAGATGATGAGGAAAAAAACTCACATCTTTTTTTATTTTTAATTAAGATTATTTTGCTTATTTTGCAATTTTTTATATAGATTGTGTTAAACTAAAGAAGATATATAATAACAATCTATATGGAGGTATCTATGAATAAAAAAAATAGCGATATAAACAAAGTATCAGATATTACTAAAAAAATTGAAAATGATAAAAAGACATTAAAAAGTCTTATTGAATTTAGAAGAAATATGTTTCTTTTTTCGGGAAGTTGTTTGATTGCGTGTTTGTACTCCTATAGTTTTTTTGGGAAAAACTTCACAAATCAACCTTTTCAGGTTTCAGCAGTTCTTTTTGCCGTTTTTACTGTTATTTACATAGCTGTAGTAATAATTGTTAAAAGAAAAAAGGAGAATATATGCACAGAAGAAAGCGACGCTGCCCAAATAAGCAAAAAGTGGCAAAATTCGGATAATTTAAATGTAATGTTTAGAAAAAAATCTAAAAAGAAGAAAAAAGCTACAAAAAGAAGGTAATAGCAGATAAATCATTAATAAATCAGACAATTTGTATATTTGGTATAAAAACCTTGACTATTTCTTAATTAAAATATAAACTATTAATTGTAGGGGAATTATCATTAATTTGATGTCATTTTTCATCAAATTTTGACAATTCAAAAATATTTAGGAGGTTTTGTTCATGGGAGAAACAACAGTAAAAAAAGCTAAGTATCCTCTAGGTTTTTATGTGTCAAGTTTGGCATATACTTTTGAGAGATTCGCATTTTACGGAAGTAAACCTTTGCTTATACTATTCCTTGTAACAGCGATTAACAAGGGTGGATTAGGCATTGGAAAAACAGAGGCAGCTGTTATTGCAGCAAACTTTACAGCATTCACTTATATCGCTCCAGTAATCGGAGGCTTTGTATGTGACCGTTTACTAGGTGCTAGATATGCTGTAACATTGGGATGTGTTTTGATGGGATTAGGTTATCTAGTAGGCTGGAAGGCTACTGGAATTGGATCAATAAACCTTATGATTATCATTGTAGCAATTGGTACTGGTCTATTTAAGGGAAACCTTGCAGGTATTATCGGTCGTTTATTTGATGACCCAGATCAATTGGACTCGGCATTTTCAATTCAGTATTCATTTGTAAATATAGGTGCATTCTTAGGTTCTGCAATATGTGGATACCTTTATATGAATACATTTATGGTAAATGGAGCAATGGGATTTAGACAGGTATTCTTAATCTGTGGAGTTTTAGTTATTTTAGGTGGGATATTCTTTACATTGTTCTACGGGGCACTTCAAGGTCAAGGTAAAAAGCCATTTAAGTATTTAACTGATACTCAGGGCAATGTAATTGGAGAAGCACAAACTGATGATAAGAAAGAATCTAAAGAGTCTTTAGCTCCTCTTACAAAGACAGAAAAGAAAAGAGTTGCAGCTATAGTATTTGTTTCTTTTGTATCTATAGTATTCTGGCTATTCTACTATCAACAAGATATAGTATTGACTCTATATATGACTCAGTATGCAAATATGAAGGTTGGTGGATTTGAATTCTCACCAGCTCACGTTACAACTACTTGGAATGGTCTACTTTGTATATTCCTAAGTTTGGCAGCAGCTAAGCTTTGGACAAAGCTTTCTCAGAGACCACAGGGAGATTTATCTATGTTCCAGAAGGTTACACTTTCTTTCGTATTCTTAGGACTTGCATATGTAGTTCTAATAGTAATGGAAACAGTAAGAGGTGTAGGCGCTCCTGATACAAGTAAGATAAGCGTTCTTTGGTTATTTGCTTTTGGTGTAGTATTAACACTTGGTGAAATTTGCTTCTCACCACTTGGAAACTCATTTGTAAGTAAATGGGCTCCAAAGAAATACCTTTCTCTATTATTAGGCGTTTGGACATTCGCAACATTTGTTGCTGCAAAAGTAAACGGATATACTCAGGGATTTGTTGAAAAACTAGGTATATATACTATCTTCGTAACATTTGGAATAGTATCTTTTGTGTTCGCAGTTATTATATTCTTAATGACTAAGCCACTTAATAAACTTCTTAGTGAAGATGAAGAAGAAGCTAACGAAGCTTAATAAAAAATTGAATTTAGTACATGAGTATCTCATGTAAAAAGTTGGGCAATCATCATTTTGTGGTGGTTGCCTTTTTTTAAATAGTTTGTATTTGAAACAGTAATTTGATATAATATAAGAATAAGAGCACCGAAGTTTTGTACTAGTAGAGAATAATTTTAGATGATTAAGGAGAAATGGTATGAATAGGGTATTGAAAGGCTTGATTATTTTTGTATCAATCTGCGTGATATTTGTCGGTGGATTTTACTTTATTATTTTTTCAGCAATGGATAATATGGGTACTGAAAATCAAAATATTGTAATAAATAAATCTATAGCATCAAACGAAGAAGAGAGGATATTAAGTGATTTGGAAATAAAAAATTCGGAAATTGTAAAATCTCGTGAACTCTTCAATAATATGTCATGGCCTTCTGACGGATATAAATATATAACAATCACATTCAAGGAAGACATTTCAAAAAAACTATTAGACAACAAAAAAATGGATAAAGGACCGTACGTTTTTATGGATAAAGATGTTGCAAAGTATGCCAAAATCGACTATAAAGGTGCGTTGTCAAAGGTAGATGAACTTGCAAGTGATAGTAAGTTAAAAATAAGAGAGTTAGTTGATAAAAATTTTGTTGATAATAACCAGAGTAGTTTTTTTATTAGAGAAATAGCATCGTCACAAAAAGATGATAAAAAACCTATGTTTAATGAAAGATATGTATTGAGTTATAACAAAGAAAAAAAGACATTAGAAATATTCTTTTCAAGACATTAGTTTTCTGAAAAGGGGAATATAGAGGCGACTTAAAATAACGAAATAAAATAAAAATGGCTATTTTACACATACAATGTGGAAATAGCCATTTATTTTACTTATTAATCAGTTTTTTAAATTGTCAAAATTAATCGTTTCCGATAACCATCAATTCTTTGTCGTATTTATTTAATACTTCGCATCCATCTTCAGTTATTAAAACTAAGTCTTCTATTCTTACACCAAATTCACCAGGAAGATAAATTCCAGGTTCGATTGAGAATATCATTCCAGGTTCAGCGACTGCAGTATTTATTGAAGAGACATCTCCATAGTCGTGATCTTCTAGACCTATATGGTGTCCTGTTCTATGAGTGAAGTATTCACCATAGCCCTTTTCAGTTATATAATCTCTACAAGCTGCATCTATATCACAGAATCTTGCGCCTGGTTTTGATGCTGCAATTCCTCTTTTATTTGCTTCGAGAACTATTTCAAATACCTCTCTACCCTTTTCGCTGACTTCTTTCCAAAATACAGTTCTAGTCATATCTGAGCAGTACATATCCTTCTTGCAACCGATATCCACAATGATAGCATCTCCAGGGTTTGCATATCTGTCACCCGGTTCTCCGTGAGGATTTGCTCCGTTTGCAGCCATACCAATAATAGGGTCAAAAGATAATCCTTCAGCTCCCATTTCTTCATAAAGTTTTATTAGTTCACTTGCGATTTGTTTTTCTGTTTTATCAGCTGTTATTCTACCAATGATTTTTTCACAAGCTTCATCATTCATAAGAGAAACTTTTCTCATTAGGTCTTTTTCTTCATCATCTTTGTACATTCTCATTGTATCAACAATGTATGATGCATTGATGAACTTACTTCCTTCACACATATCCATTAGAGCTAAAAGGAATCTTGCAGGCCAGTTTTTATCAACTCCAATAGTAGAATTTTTATCTACATATCTAGAAACAACTTCAACTGAATTATCAGTATCTGAGAAAATTACTTTCTCAACTCCCAAGTCCTCTTCGATTGGGAAAAGAGCGTTTACAAAAAGTTTGTGATTTCCGTCTAAACGAAGGAAAAGCGAAAATAGTCTTTCTCCAGGATTTAGAAAATATCCTGTTAAATAAAAAATTGAAAGTGGATCACTTACCAACATCTGAGGAATATTATCTTCCTTCATTCTTTTTAATACTTGACTTACTCTGTTATCTTTCATATTAAGCCTCCTACAATAATTTAAGGTTGATTTTTTATATAAAAAGAACCTTATGAATACAATTATATCACTACCAATGGTAAAATAAAATAATTTGAAGAAATAAGTTCAAAGTTTTATAAATGTGATATAAATATAATAATTTCAATAAATAGAATTGATATAGTAAATAAGTGATTTTGAATAGAATATATTTGTAAGATTAATTCGGCCTATACATTATATTTTCATATGTGACATTGGTCGAGTATATTTTAGTGTTAAACGTAGAAATAAATAAATACGTGTGATATAATTTTTTTAGAGATATATTTGTATTTTTCAAAATATAAAGGATATTTCAAAAATTATATTTAAAGGAGTGGAACGATGAGCGAATTAAGAACACTTTATCCTGCAATTGAGGCTAATTTTACAGATTATATTAAAGTTGACGATGTTCATAATATTTATTATGAAGAGTCTGGAAATCCTAATGGAAAGCCAGTAGTTTTTTTACACGGGGGACCAGGTTGTGGTACAGCACCTTCTTGTAGACAATTTTTTGATCCTGAATTTTATAGAATAATTCTTTTTGATCAAAGAGGCAGTGGAAAGAGCACTCCTCATGCAAATCTTCAAAATAATGATACTGACAGTATTGTTTCTGATATGGAGAAGATAAGAGAAAAGCTAGGAATTGACAAGTGGCTTATTTTGGGTGGTAGCTGGGGTTCTACTCTTGCTCTTAGTTATGCACTTCAACATCCAGATAGAACGGTTGGCTTGATTTTGAGAGGTATTTTTTTAGGAAGACAGGAAGATATAGATTGGATTTATCAAGAGGGTGGAGCTTCTAATATTTTCCCAGATCAATGGGAGAAGTTTATTGAGATTATTCCAGAAGACGAAAGAGAAGACTTGGTAACAGCTTATTACAAAAGACTTACGAGCGATGATAGAGCTACAAGAGTTGAAGCTGCTAGAGCTTGGAGTATGTGGGAAGGAAGTTTAGTGAGCCTAGTTCTTGACGAAAAGGCAGTTGAAGAAAGCTTTGGAGATGAAGATTATGCGATATCTATGGCCACTATAGAGTGCCATTTCTGGATGAACAATATGTTTAGAGAAAATATGAATTATATTTTAGATGAAAGTGATATCATCAAGGATATACCAACATTTATTGTTCATGGAAGATATGATATGGATTGTAGATATATTGGAGCGTATTTATTGAGTAAAAAGTTGAATAATTGCAAGCTTGAAGCTAGAATATGCGGACATTCATCAGGAGAACCTGAAATGATAGATAGTTTGGTAAGAGCTTCTGACGATTTTAGAAAATTATTTTAGAAACTAAAGAGAAAGGGGATAGTGATTTTTATCACTTTGATAATATGAAAGTATCTGATAGAATATTAAATCTAAGAAAATTAATGGATGATAGAAAGATAGATATTTATGTTGTACCTACAGCAGACTACCATAACAGTGAATACGTTGGCGAGCATTTTAAGGCAAGAGCTTTTATTACTGGATTTACAGGTTCGGCTGGAACTGCACTTGTTGCAAAAAATGAGGCAGGTCTTTGGACAGATGGTAGATATTTTTTACAGGCTGGAGAACAATTAAAGGGGTCTGGAGTTGACCTTTTTAGAATGGGAGACCCAGGAGTACCTACATTAAATGAATACATAGAAAAAAATTTACCTGAAGGTGGAATTTTAGGGTTTGATGGTAGATCTGTTCCTTTTGGAGATGGAGTTGAGCTAGCAAAGATCGTCAAAAAGAAAAATGGAAAAATAGTATATGATTTAGATTTGGTTGATATAGTGTGGGAAGAGAGACCAATACTTTCTGAGGAGCCTGTGTTTTACTTAGATGTGGAGTACAGTGGTGAAACTGCTGAGAGTAAGATAAAAAGAGTGAGAGAAGAAATGGCAAAAGTTGGTGCAAACTCTCATATCATAACAACTCTTGACGACACTGGTTGGTTACTTAATATCAGAGGTAGGGACGTGGAATACTTTCCACTGATTCTTTGCTACTCAATAGTATATGATGATAAATTGGTGCTTTATATCAATGAAGATAAGTTAAATGATGATATAAAAGCTAGGCTTGTGGCTGATGGCGTTTTAATCAAGCCGTACAACGATATATATGAAGATGTTAAGGCTTTGGAAGGCAAAGTGCTTGTGGACCCTGACAGGCTAAATTACGCGATGTATATGAATATCCCTGATACAGTAGAAGTTGTAGAGGCTATGAATCCAACAATACTGATGAAGGCTATGAAGAATGAAACAGAGATTAAAAATATAATTCAGGCACAAATAAAAGATGGAATTGCTCACACTAAATTTATTATTTGGTTGAAAAAATTAGTTGAGGACGGAACTATAGCAAATGAAACGGAGATTTCCGCTTCTGAAAAGCTTGAGCAACTAAGAATAGAACAAGGTGACTTTATCTGCCAGAGTTTTGAACCTATTTGTGGCTTTGGTCCCCATGGTGCAATTGTGCATTATTCAGCAACTGAAGAGACAAATATCCCGCTTGGAACAGGTACGCTTTTCTTGACGGATACGGGAGCAAACTTTATGCAAGGTTCAACAGATATTACAAGAACAACTGCACTAGGGGAAATAACAGAACAGATGAAGGAAGATTTTACACTTGTTCTTCAATCTAATTTAAGACTTGGCAAGGCGAAATTTATGCATGGTTGTATAGGTATGAACCTTGATATTCTTGCAAGACAGCCATTCTGGGACAGAGGGATAAACTTCTATCACGGAACAGGTCATGGAATCGGTTATTTAGGTAATATACACGAGCCACCGTCTTCTTTTAGATGGCAGTACAGAAAGCATGAGGTTCATCCTTTTGAAGCTGGTATGGTTGTCACTAACGAACCAGGGATATACATAGAGGGATCTCATGGTGTAAGAATAGAAAATGAACTTTTAGTAAAAAATACAGAACTAAATGAGTTTGGTCAATTTATGTGCTTTGAAGCTATTACATACGTTCCGATTGATTTAGATGCTGTTAAGGTAGAGATGCTATCAGATGATGATAGGCTAGAACTAAACAACTATCATAAAAAAGTATATGAAGTGATTGCGCCTCATCTAAACGAAGATGAAAGAGCTTGGTTAAAAGAGTATACTCGAGAAGTGTAGAATTTCATAAATACAAAATAAGTACAACAGATACTCTTTAATATTATCTGTTGTATTTATTTTAATGATAATTTTACGGCAAATTCATACTTTTTGAGACTGAAATTAAGTATAATATAAGTGAGGTGATTTACTATAAAACTAGTTGAATCGCTACTCAACAATATTTATAAAAGGAGAGTAAAAATATGGGTGATACTAGAAGTGTTCTTAGTGGCAATCAGTCGATTGCAAGAGGTTTTTATGAAGCGGGTGGAATAGTTGCGACTGCATATCCCGGTTCTCCTACCGTAGAGATATTAGAAGCTTTAAAGGGTTATAAGGAGGTTTACTCTGAGTTTGCTACAAATGAAAAAGTGGCTCTTGAAATGGGTATAGGTTCTTGCTTTGGTGGTACAAGGACAATGGTCATTATGAAGCATGTAGGCTTAAACATTTGTATGGATCCATTGATGACTTTTACACAATCTCCAATAGATGCTGGTTTTATGCTTGTTACTGGAGATGATCCAGGTATGGCAAGTTCGCAAAATGAGCAAGATAATAGAATTTTAGGTAAATTTGCAAATATGGCTATATTTGATCCTTCAGACTCACAGGATTCAAAAGACTTTGTCAAATGTGGTCTGGATATAAGTGAAGAATATCACTTGCCTGTTATGCTTAGGATAACAAGTAGAATTTGCCATGCAAGATCTGTCGTTGAATTGGAAGACAGAGTTGAAAAACTTGGTCCTAAGTTTACTGCTGATCCAACTAAATATTGTATGTTGCCACCTCATACATTTAAGCATCAGATAGAAATGAAAGAAAGGATAGAAAAACTTTCCGAATTGGCAAATACTCTGGAAATAAATAGATTAGAAACATTTGGCAGCGACGTTTTAGTGGTTACTTCGGGTATATGCTATTATAACTTTAAAGAAGTCTGTCAAGATGTAGATGTACTAAAATTAGGAATGATTTATCCCCTTCCTATAGAAAAAATTAAAGAGTTGTCAAAGAAATATACGAAGATAGTTGTAATAGAAGAGATGATGCCTTTTATTGAGAATGAATTAAAGGTACAAGGAATTGACTGCGTGGGTAAGGAATTCTTTAGTTTTACAAATGAGCTACATTCAGAAGTGATAGAAGAGGGACTTGTAAAGCTGGGAGTATTAAAAGAGAGAAAACTTCAGGATATGTATGAAGATGATACTACTCCAAGAGGACCTCTTTTCTGTTCAGGATGTCCACATAGACCAGTATTTGATATTTTAAAGAAATCAAAGGTTACGGTTGTGGGCGACATAGGTTGCTATACAATGGGATTATTGTATCCGTTTGAGGTTTTAAAGACTAATATTAGCATGGGTGCTTCACTTGGTATGATAAAGGGAATGAGGCTTGCTATGGACAAGCAGGGAGACTCAGATAAGTCGATAGTTGGTGTTATTGGAGATGGAACTTTCTTCCACAGTGGATTACCAGGTTTTGCAAATCTAAAGTATCAGTTAAAGGGTGATGAAAATATTACCATGATAGTTTTGGATAACGGAACAACTGCTATGACTGGAGGACAACCAACAGCAGAGTCATATAAGATGGATAACGCTGGACAGGATATTTCGATAGAATCAGTACTTAAAAGCATGAATTTTGATGATATACAAGTTATTGACCAGTTTGATTATAAAGAAGCTAAAAAAGTTATCGTAGATGCAACAAAGAGAAAAGGAGTTTCTATAATCATAACTACACGACCTTGTGCACTAAGATATAAAATAAAAGAAACTCCTTTTGAAGTAGATCCTGAAATTTGTATTGCCTGTAAGACTTGCATAAGAACAAATTGTCCACCGCTGAGAATGAAAAAGTATGATGGAATTGAAAAAGAGAAATCGTCAATTGATTTAAATCAGTGTGTAGGTTGTTCAATATGCGCTCAGGTATGTCCTGTTGGCGCAATTAAGAGAAAAGGATCTAAGTAGATTGGAGGAAAAAATCATGAAAAATATAAATATTATTTTAGCTGGCGTTGGCGGACAAGGATTGGTATTGACTACGGATATAATTGCCGAAGCGGCATTTTTGTCTGGACTTGATGTGAAAACAAACGATGTAGTGGGTTTATCTCAAAGAGGAGGGAAAGTTTGGGGAAGTGTAAGGATCGGAGAAAAAATATATTCTCCAAATGTTAGACCTGGTGAAGTAGATGTGTTAATAGGCTTTGAAGCATTAGAGGGAAGACGGTTTAGAAAAGATTTAAAGCCGAATACATCCGTAGCTATTGTAAATTCGTATGAAATGGCTCCTAGTCTAGTACAACAAGGTAAAAGTGATTATGCAAATGATATATATGAAGAGTTAGAAAAATATGCAGGTGAGGTAATAATGCAAAACTTCACGGAAAAGGCTGCTGAAATGGGTAATAAAGCAGTTGCAAATATTATTCTTCTAGGTATATGTTCAAAATATGTAAAAGAAATTCCAGAAGAAAAGTGGCTTGAAAGTATTGAAAAAAGAGTTCCTATAAAATTTGTTGACATGAATAGAGACGCATTTTTATATGGTCGCAATATCTAGTTGGAACAAATAAGGTGTAGAATTTGATAAAAAAGTACTTAAAAGACGACATTTTGACAAGAAAAAGATACTTAAATTACGTCAGATAAAATCAAAATAAAAGGTCACAAGGAAAATTAAAATATCCCTCAAAAGCACAACAATGATATATTTTGCAGAGGGATATTTTTTGTTTCTGGCTAACTTAAAGCTTGTTGTAGATTTGTATCTAAAAAATATAGAGATGTATCTTGATAAATATAGTGTTGAATCTAAAAATAGATCTACATATCACAAAATGATAGCTCAGTTCAAAAAAATAATTGACTTATAGCCTAAAATGTGGTATTTTATGTAAGACGGCTTTGTGTAGTCGTTTGTTTGGGTTGGAAAAATACCCATCAATATACTTTTGGAAGGTAATAGTTACTTGATTTTTTCAGGAAGCTATATCATCATATATAAAAATCAATTTTGGAGGTGTAACAGATGAGAGTTAAAGTAACTTTAGCATGTACTGAATGCAGTCAGAGAAATTATAACACAACTAAGAACAAGAAGAATAATCCTGACAGAATAGAATTGCAGAAATATTGTAAGTTCTGTAAGAAACACACTACTCATAAGGAAACTAAGTAATTAGCAAAAAGGATGTGAGTAAATGGCTAAGGAAAATGTAGAAGTATCAGAAAAAAAGGTTGGTTTTACAAAGGGAACTGTTCAAGAATTGAAGAGGGTAACTTGGCCAACTAAAAAAGAACTTGCCGCAAAGACAGGCGTTGTTCTTGCTGTGGTAATTGTAGCTACACTATTTGTATGGTTAGTAGATACAGGTTTATCAAAACTACTTAGTATTTTGATAAAATAACAGAGCGCACATTGAAAGGATGATTTTGATGTCAGAAGAAAGAGAATTAAAATGGTATGTCGTTCATACATACTCAGGTCATGAAAACAAAGTAAAGACTACTATAGAAAATACTGTCAAAAATAGAGGTATGGAAGAAATTATCGAACAGGTAATAGTTCCAACTGAAGATGTTGCAACAACAACAAAGACAGGAAAACAAAAGATAAGTCAGAGGAAAGTATTTCCAAGTTATGTAATTATTAAAATGGAAATGACAGACGAATCTTGGTATGTAGTTAGAAATACTAAAGGAGTGACAGGGTTTGTTGGACCTGGTTCTAAACCAGTTCCACTTACTGTAGATGAAGTCAAAGCAATGGGTATTGAGCTTCCAGAATCTAAAATCGTCAGTGGAGAAATAGATTTACTTCCTGGAGATTCTGTAAAAGTAATCAGTGGAGCTTTCATTGGTCATGTCGGAGATGTAGATGACGTTAATATCGAGAAAAAAGAAGTAAAAGTTTATGTAAATGCATTTGGTAGGAAGGCCTTGGTAACACTAGGGCTTGAAAATATAGAAAAAGTATAAGGAGGTGCAATAACATGGCTAAGAAAATTATTGGACAAATTAAATTACAGATACCTGCAGGAAAGGCTACTCCAGCTCCACCAGTTGGTCCAGCACTAGGACAGCACGGTGTCAACATTATGGCGTTCACAAAGGAATTTAATGCTAAAACAGCAGATCAAGCAGGAATGATAATACCAGTAGTAATCAGTGTATATCAGGATAGATCATTCAGTTTTATAACTAAGACTCCACCAGCTGCTATTCTAATAAAGAAAGCTATAAACCTACAGTCAGGTTCAGGAGAACCAAATAAGAAAAAAGTTGGAAAGATTACTCAGGCTCAGCTTAGAGAAATCGCCGAATTAAAGATGAAAGATTTAAATGCTGCTAGCGTAGAATCTGCTATGAGAATGATCGCAGGTACAGCTAGAAGTATGGGTGTTGAAGTTATCGACTAATTTTAGTTGATTTTATCGCTAAGTTAAGACTTTGTTCTTAAATAGTGGGAGGTTTTTAAAATACCGTATTTACCACAAGGAGGAATTAAAATGGGAAGAAAAGGAAAGAGATATGCAGAAGCATTTTCAAAAGTAGACAGAACAGTTTATTATGATGCTTCAGAAGCATTAGGTTTAGCAGTAGAAACTGCAAGTGCAAAATTTGATGAAACAGTTGAAGCACACATTAAGTTGGGTGTTGACTCTAGACATGCTGATCAGCAGGTAAGAGGAGCTGTTGTTTTACCACATGGTACAGGAAAAACTAAAAGAGTTTTAGTTTTTGCTAAAGGTGAAAAAGCAAAAGAAGCAGAAGCTGCAGGGGCAGATTTTGTTGGAGCTGAAGATTTGGTTCAGAAAATTCAGGGAGAAAACTGGTTTGAATTTGATATAGTTGTAGCTACTCCTGATATGATGGGTGTAGTTGGTAGATTAGGTAGAGTGTTAGGTCCTAAGGGATTGATGCCAAACCCTAAGTCTGGAACTGTTACATTTGATGTAGCAAAGGCTATAGATGAAATCAAGGCTGGTAAGGTTGAATACAGATTAGATAAAACTAATATTATTCACGTTCCTGTTGGTAAGGCGTCATTTGGACAAGAAAAGTTATTTGATAACTTTAAAGTTCTTATGGAAGCAATTATCAAGGCTAAGCCATCAGCAGCAAAAGGTCAGTACCTTAAGAGTGTTACTGTAGCGTCTTCAATGGGGCCTGGAGTAAGAGTAAACCCTGTAAGAGTAACTGAATAATAAGTATAGAGGGCAACCTCTATAATGTAGATAGTTATATAATAAAGATTTTTAGGTCTTTATTTTATAAAACTGTTGACACAGGTTGACAAATATGATATTATTGTCAATGTTGAAAAAGAATAGATTTGCCGTAGACAGTGGGTGCACATGCTTAATTTCCCACCGAGGTTGCGATATACGTGATACTTGCACCCTTGTTGTCTATATGATGACAAGGGTTTTTATTTTTTACGGTAAGTGCTAAACTTTATTTTTGTGAAGGAGGTGCACTAAATAATGAGTAATGCTATCGAAATGAAATCAGCAGTGGTTTCAGAAATAGTAGAAAAATTGGAAAAAGCTTCTTCTGTTATCGTTGTAGATTACAAGGGATTGACAGTTGAGCAGGTTACTGATTTGAGAAGTCAGATGAGAGAAGCAGGTGTAGATTACAAAGTATATAAGAACACACTTGTGAGAAGAGCCGCTAATGATGTTGAAGGTGATGCTTACAAAAACTTTAACGATGAATTGTTAGTAGGACCAAACGCTATAGCATTTGGATATGATGATCCAGTTGCTCCAGCAAGAATCCTTAAAGGATTTATGGATAAGAACCCTAATAAGATAACGCTTAAAATGGGTGTTGTTGAAGGTGAATACTACGATGAAGCAAAGATTGTTTCACTTGCAGAGATTCCATCAAGAGAAGTTCTTATTGCAAAACTTCTTGGCAGCTTAAAGGCTCCAATGTCAAACTTTGTTTACATGTTGGATGCTCTTGCAAAGAAGCAAGAAGAGAACACAGAAGCTACAGAAGCTTAATCAAAAAAATTGAAAAAATAAGAAAAAACGATATAATCATATCGGAAGTATGTTAAATGCATAAAATAATTTACGGAGGTGCAATAAAATGACAATAGAACAGATATTAGAAGCTATAGAAAATATGAAAGTTTTAGAATTAAATGAATTAGTTAAGGCTGCTGAAGAAAAATTCGGAGTATCAGCTGCTGCCCCTGTTATGGTAGGTGGAGCTGCTGCTGGTGGTGGAGCTGCTGCTGAAGAAAAGACTGAGTTCGATGTTGTATTAACAGGAGCTGGTTCTTCAAAGGTTGGAGTTATCAAGGAAGTTAGAGCTATCACTGGTCTAGGACTTAAGGAAGCTAAGGAAGTAGTTGATAACGCTCCTAAGACAGTTAAGGAAGGCGTATCTAAAGAAGAAGCTGAACAGATTAAAGAAAAATTAGAAGCTGCTGGAGCATCAGTAGAAGTTAAATAATTAAATTTAATATGTTATAAATGGGGTTGTCTGTATCATTTGGGTCGGGCGACTCCTTTTTTATTTCAAAAAGTACTGAAAATGTTGTTTTGGTAAATGTATAAGTTTGGATACTCAAGTGGCATTTTATACTTTATCAGGAATTATGGTAATTAAGGTGCTTTTTATACTTTATTATGCATTATGAGTATATAATATGACATTATTGACAGATACTAGGAAAAGGTGTTTCGATTCTGTAAAGAATTTTTGTGGATTTTTAGAAAAAGCAAAAAAATCATGTACTTTGTCTTATTATAATGTATGTTTTTTCAGAAAAAGCAAGATTTATCAATGTGTTTATGCTATAATAAATATAAAATGTGATTTTTATATTTAATTGAGTGAATTTGCTCTATTTTATAGTGCAATCTGGGTATTTTGCGCATAAAAGAGGGTCATAAATTGTATTCATTAAATAGGCATTAAATATATTGAAGGTAGGAAAAGCATATGAAAAAAAAGAAATATGTTGCTGTAGCATCAACTTTGATGTGTGGTGCACTTTTGCTTTTAAATTCTGGTTCAATGGCTGCTGATACCTCTAAAACTGAGAAAGAGAGTATTCTTTGGACAATTAACTTTTTGAAGAAGCAGGAGTCACAAAGTTTAAATGATGTAGAGGAAGAAATTAACAAAGTGAATAAGGACACTTCAATCACAAAGTTTGATATGAAGAAGGCAAAGACTAGGTTTGAGGATGTAGTTTTTTTGGGTGACTCTATTACTGAGTATTTAAGACAAGCAAATATTTTAGACTCTGCAAGTGTATTGGCACAAAAAGGGGAACACGTCAGCCAAGCTATTAAGCATATGTCTGAAATTAGGGACTTAAAGCCTAAAATAGTTGTTATTTTATATGGTGCAAATGATATAAATGCGTATTCACCAGATAAGTTTAAGGAAGAATACATAAAATTGATTAATGCGATTAAAAAGATAGACCCTAAAGTCAAGGTATATGTTCAAGCTCCACTTCCTGTAAATGAAAATATCACGACTAAAAAAGATACAAGGTTTAATAATGAGAATATTAAGTTGCTTACAAATAAATTAAAACAGGCAGCTAGTGTTACAGGAGCAAGGTTTTTGTCATCTGATGGGTTGATAACATCTCGTTCGTTATACGAAGGAGATGGAATACATTTAAAATATAACTTTTATAAAAACTGGTTGTATTTCTTGAGCGAAAATATTTAAGGGGGTATGTATTATGGATAATGAAAATAAAAAAGTTCCCCCAAAAATTGATAATAATGATCAGATTGATAAAAAGAGCTTAGATAATACTCAAAGCTTTGTAGTACAAAATCAAAATATCGAACAAACAGCTAGACTAAGGACCATAAAAAGCGAAGATATTGAGTTTTTTGGAAAGAAAAATGCTCCAAAGAAAAAAAATAGAATTAAGCGAATGAGGATGAGTTCCGAATATAAAAAAAGGTATATGATTTTGTCGGCTGTAGTTGTATTGATATTTATTTTGTTGTATCAGTTTGTTAAAGTAAAAGATATTGATTTTTCAAAACTTGCGACAGAAGTAGAAAAAAATGTAAATATCAAGGACTACGAAAAAGGAAATGACCTGACTATTAGAAAACTGTATAGTATAAATAAGAATGAAGTAGATTCTTATGTTTCTTTCGCACCAAAAAGTAATATGTTGGCAAATGAAATATTTATAGCAAAGGTTAAACCAGAGTTTACTGATTCGGTTATGAAAAGAATACAAGCAAGAGTGAGTGCACAATCTAACAGTTTTAAAAATTATGCACCAGATCAGTATAAGATAATCAGTGGCAGTGAATTGTACAAAAAAGGTGACTACATATACTTTGTTTCGTCACCAAATGTTAAATCTATAAATGATAGTATCAAAAAATCTTATAAATAAGGGAAGGTGAGGGTATTGAGTTTTACAAGTTTATCATTTTTATTCTTTTTCTTCCCAATTTCAATAATTATTTATTCTTTGACTCCGAAAAAATTCAAAAATAAGGTACTACTGTTCTTGAGTTTGGGATTTTACAGCTGGGGAGAGCCTGTGTATCTGTTATTGATGATTATTTCTATCGTCATAACATGGTTTGGTATGAGGTTTATAGTTAGTAGGAGTAAAAAAAGAGAAGAGGCAAGATTTTATTTAGTCTGCCTTGTAGTAATTAATGTTTCCATTCTGGCATTTTTCAAATATTATGGTTTTTTAATCGACAATTTTAATTTAGTAACAAGAATGAACTTAAAAATTATCGACTTACCACTTCCTTTTGGAATATCTTTTTACACATTCAAACTAATTTCTTATATGATGGATGTATACACTGGAAGAACAAAGCCACAAAAAAGCTTGATGGACTTTGCTACATATATTAGTATATTTCCTCAAATTGGTGCTGGTCCAATTGTTCAGTACAATGAAATGGAAAGGGAATTATTATTTAGAAAGTCGACACCTGAAAAGTTTGGAAAAGGTGTTGAAAAATTTATATTAGGTCTAGGTAAAAAGGTCTTGATAGCGAATAATTTAGCGCTTATTTGGGCTCAAGTTAAGGGTATGCCAGGACTTGAGATGTCAACTATGACTGCGTGGATTGGAATTATAGCATTTACTTTACAAATATATTTTGATTTTAGTGGATATTCTGATATGGCAATTGGTATAGGGTATATGCTTGGATTTAAGTGGGCAGAAAACTTTAACTACCCATATATTTCTAAGAGTGCAACTGAATTTTGGAGAAGATGGCATATTTCACTGGGTAATTGGTTTAAAAAATATATTTATTTCCCTTTAGGTGGAAGTAGGGGTACACGAGTACAGAATTTTAGAAATATTTTTATCGTATGGATGGTCACTGGGTTATGGCATGGCGCTAGATGGAACTTCGTGATTTGGGGTCTTTACTTTGGTATAATAATTTATCTAGAAAAAATAAGTTTAGGTAAATCGTTAGAAAAATTAAACAATAAAATACAAACTCTGTATTGTTTGATGATTGTTGTCGTAGGATGGGTAATGTTTGATTTGCAAGGCGTATCGCAAATATTTAAGTTCTATAGCAATATGTTAGTTTTTGGATCGACAGGGGTTGTTGATTCAACAGCACTGTATATGATTAGAACTTCTTGGAGACTAATGCTACCTGCGATAATTGGAGCGACACCTTTTGCATTGGGTGTCATAGATAAAGTCAAAACTAGGTTTGGAAGAAGAGGATACATAGCAATTTCTATATTTTACTTAGTGGTATTTCTGCTGTCTGTTTCCTCTTTGGTTGGCGAAAGCTACAGTCCATTCCTGTATTTCAAATTTTAGGTGGAGGTGTGTTTAGATGATTAAAAAAACTAGATATGAAGAACCGGAGATGCCTGAAAGTTTGAGAAGACTAATGGACATGGAAATAGATGAGGTGGATAGAAGACAAAGATCAAAAAGATCTTCTACTCAAAAAGATGGTTATTCTCAAAAGAATAAAACAAAAAAGGTGGGTAATTATAGAACTACTGAAAAAAATAATTATAGAACATCCCAAAAACCTCAACGCAAAGAACATAAAGAAATTGAAGGGGCCAGAGGTCAAAGCCTTAGGAGTGACGCATCTAGAAAACAAAAAGCTGATTTTAATAGGAGCCACACTCAAAAGAGGGATCCTAGAAAGCTGAGAGAAGAACAAAATAGAAATTCTAGAAAAGTTAGAGAAGAACAAAACAGAAATCCTAGAAAAATTAGAGATGAAGAAAATAGAGAGTATAGAAGGGTGAGGGAGGGTCAAAGTAGAGACGCCATAAAGTCGAGAGAAGAGCAAAGAAGGGCGTACTCTCAAAACAGAGATCCTAGAAAGTTTAGTGGAGAACAAAAAAGAGAAAATACTCGTAGTTCTGATGTTAGGCGAACTGGTGCAGAGGTCAAACGTAGAGAAAAAGTTTCAGGCTTTGATTCAAGATCGTCAGCAAAAAAATCACGCCAGAAGTATGATGCCCAACCTAGAAAGTCTTCGAGAAAAGAAGGTAAATTAGCTAGATTCTTCCAAATGATAGCCCATGGATTACAAGTGTTTTTTGGATTTATTCTTAGGGGTGGAGATAAGAGTAGATATATCACTCAAGAAAGAAGGAGTCAACTTGATTTTAGGTTTTTTAGGAATATTTCGGTATTGTTTGTAGGAATACTTGTTTGCATGATGATTGTCATTACCTTAAATCCAGATAAGAAAGTATCGCTTGCAGAGAACAGGCCGCTAGAACAAAAACCAGCATTTTCTATAGCTAGTTATTTGGATGGAAAGTATGCAAGTGATCAATCAAAATATCTTTCAGATCAATTTCCTAATAGATCTGGTTTTATAAAAACAAAGGCTAACTTTGATAGGTTTATAGGAAAGAATGAGATAAATGGTGTATATATTGGAGATCAAGGTTATCTAATGGAAGGTTTTAAGGCTGCCAATCCTACGAATACGAAAGCGAAGGCAGATGCGATTAATGCGTTTGCGGCTGCCAATCCTAAGATAAAAGTATCTGTTATGCTCGCACCTAATAAGGCAGAGATATATAGAAATCTTTTGCCAAAAAATGCACCTGTAGATTCGCAGGTTAAATATTCGGATGAATTTAAGTCTATGCTGAATAAAAATATTAAGTATGTGAGCTTGTTCGATTCGTTTAATCGTGTAAAAAACAATGAACAATTGTATTTCAAAACGGATCATCACTGGACGGTTGATGGTGCTTTTGTAGCATATAACGAGTATTGTAAGTCTATGAATCTTGAACCTGCCAGCAAAAATGCGTTTACTGTTTCCTTGGCAAGTGATAGCTTTTACGGAAGTCTTTACTATAAAAATGGTGCCCAGATAGGTCGACCTGACAATCTGTTTTTGTATATACAACAAGGTAATTTCCCTGTTGTTACAAAATACTACGATACTAAGAAAAAGGTTCCTAGCCTTTATGATGTGTCTAAACTGGAAGGTAGGGATCCATATGAGGTATTTACTGGAGGAAACCATACGCAGATTAAAATTAGAACAAATATTGATACAGAAAGAAAGCTGTTGATAATAAAAGATTCGTATGCAAATTCGATGTTGCCATTTTTAACTAATAACTTTTCTGAAATCAATGTGATAGACTTGAGATATTTTACAGGAAGTTTAAAAGATGTTTTAAACAATAACACTGTAACAGATGTATTAATTCTTGGGAATATAAATACATTCAACTCAGATTCTTCAATACTTAATATAAATGAATAGAATTTGTATATATTATTAAGTATATATATAATAAAAGATGGGTGAAATTTCATTTTCTCCCATCTTTTTTATTGTTCCCTCTTTTTTATTTTTTTAATCTGGCATATTTGAAAAAATATCGACTATACTATCCTTTACCTTATCTTTTTGATTTGGTGGCGTTATAGTGGCATTTAACGGCGTATATGGCGATGAAAATTGTTGCACACCACTATTACTTATTATGCTTCTTAAAAATGTTATCTCGTTTTTCATATACTTAAATTCGATTAACATTCTTTCTAGTGCCTGACTTTTTGTAGAAATGTTATTTTCATCCATATACGACTGTATTAACTCATCCAAATCTGGACTAATATATGAAGTCAATCTGATTCTATTATTTTTCAAGCTTCACACCAACCTCATATAGTCCTTTTGCAGTAGCCATCTGGCTATCTTTGACCATAGTATACTTATCGTTTAAGGCAAGTTTCATTGCCGTTCCCCCTGAAACATAGATGTCCATTTCGTCTAGGTTATTCCATGTTTCTTCAATTATTTCGTTTGTATCATTAGATGTCAATCTGTATGCCAGGTCCTTTAACTCTGGATAGTCATCGGATGAATCTATTTCTGGTAAACTCTTAGTAATGCCAATATCCACCAATTTTTTTTGAACAATTTTAAGTGCGTTTTGATTGCCAGATTCTATGGTAGTGCTTAACTTGTCGTTGAACTTAAATCCTTTATCAAAATAACTTAGCTCTGTCGTTCTAAATCCTACATTTACCATGCCTACAGGCTTATCTTCGTTTACCCTGTTTCCTAAAGCATATATAAGGGCAGCATCTGCCTCTCTAAAAATGTTTACGTCCTCTATTTTTACTGTTTTAACACTGTTGTTTATCTTGTTTTTTACTACAATTGTGCTGTCTCTATACTCCTTTTGAACCTCTTTTAAAGTGCTTTTCTTAAAGATTTTATACGGAACGCCTAGCATAAGGGTTACATTGTCTGAAACTGCCATTTCGTTTATTGCTGCGGTGATAAGTATCTTTGCTACTGGTGAAACCTTGCTATCTCCAGCGTTTCTGATACATTTCATACTTTCTTTTTCTGAAAGTTCCCCGATAAAATACTCGCTTCCGTCTATTTCTATATATATTGGATTTTCTTTATAATCTTCTAAAGAAATGTTTCTGCCGTCCCCGTAAACGCTCTTAAATAGGCAAGAATACTCTTTTTCGTTGTATAAAGAGTAGCCTTTAACATAGCCTCTACCTATATCAAGTCCTATAATCTGTGTGTCCATTTTATCATTCTCCTTTTTTGTAATATTTTTTTTAGTAGTTTTTTTTAATTCTTCTAAATCGCCTGCATTATCATCTAAAGCATCTTTTTTGCGCTCTGGATCTTTTGCATTATCTTCTGTAATTTCGTATTTTGCGTCTAAAATATCAGAGTTCTCTTCTGAAAATGCAACTTCTTCTTCAATCTTTTCTGTAGTTTTTTTGTTCATAAACATCTCCTGAATTTTTTTAATGGTTTGTTTGCCATA